>CAZEMW010000101.1:0-8568 GCA_964513105.1 uncultured Fibrobacterota bacterium | reverse complement strand
GAGTCTACTTTGCCCAGACGGCGGACGAACTCGCAGAGATGTGCGAAGAGGAACTTCGGAGCCTGGGAGCCGAACAGACCCGTCGGGTATATCGGGGTGTTCATTTCTCAGCCGATATTGAAACTCTCTATCGCATCAACTACATGTCTCGACTGGCAGGGAGAATTCTCGCACCGCTGATATCCTTCGACTGCCACAGCGACCGCTACTTAAAAAAAACAGCGTCACAAATCCCCTGGAACCGACTATTGAAGCTCAGTTCAACTTTCGCGATACGGGCGGCGGTGATGAATAGTTCCATTACTCACTCATTGTACGCTGCACAATGTCTCAAGGACGGCATAGCCGATCATTTCAACGAACGGTTCGGTAAGCGTCCCAACGTCGACACCCGCAACCCGGACCTTCGGCTGTTTCTTTTTCTCGACAAAAACAGAGCCACGATAAGTATTGATACCTCGGGAGAGCCGCTACACAAGAGAGGCTATCGAGTTGCCTCAGTTCTCGCTCCTATGCAGGAAACGCTTGCGGCCGCGTGCGTGAAAATCAGCGGATGGGTCGGCGACAAACCGCTCTGGGATCCGATGTGTGGCTCGGGAACGCTCCTTGCAGAAGCCGCAGCGGCATACTGTCGAATTCCCTCCGGCTATCTTCGAAAAAGGTTCGGTTTCGAAGCTCTTCCGGAATATGATGAATCGTTGTGGCGCAAGGTCAGGGAAACATGTAACAAGAATATCCGGCCTCTTCCGCCGGGACTTATCAGCGGATCGGATATCTCCGGTCGCGCAGCCGAAGCGGCACGCACAAACCTTGCACAGCTCCCGTTCGGCGACAAAATTGCGATCAAAAACGCGCCATTCGACTCCGCACCGGATTTTGAGGATGGAGTAATCATTACGAATCCACCGTATGGGAAGCGACTTGGGACCGAACCCAAAACCCAGGACCTTTACAAAAGACTCGGCGATTTTTTGAAAAACCATTGCAGTGGAACAACAGCCTGGGTTCTTGGAGAGCACAAGGTGCTTCGAAAATACATTGGACTGAAACCTTCGCGAAAAGTAGCATTGACCAATGCAAAAATACGTTGCGAATTACTCATGATTGAGTCATTCAAGGGGTTCTACCGAGACCAGGCGGCCCGCCGAAACCCTGAAGAATAGTGGTGTTACCCTCGAGCCGGCTTGGCGGGACGGCCCATTCAACAACCTACTGAATGATGATTTTTCGACAACGGCCCTCTGCTTCAATAATAAGAAGCTGCCGTCCTGCTTTGTTCACGATGAATTGCTTCGGGTTCCGTATCCGGCGTCCGTCGGGCATGAATAGATCAAATCCCCCGGCTTTCATTTCCTTGATGGAGTAATTCGTCTGATTGATCCGGTCACGGACGGAAGTTGCCTCCTCCGTTACGGTCAAATGCCAGGTGCCGCTCCATCGAAGCAGCTCGTGATCGCGATACGTACGTATCCAGTCTGAGGTATCCCTGACTTCGCAACTTAACGTATGGTCACCGACATTCAGCGAGAGTTGGGACAGGTCGATTAATGTATCATTCATAAACTGCACGGGGGACTCATTCAGAGTCCAGTCGAATTTCAGTGACGAAGCATTAATCGGCATCGGCATCATTGAGAGCATCCTGGGCCCGGAACCGTCGAGTGTAATAGTGCTACCTGAAGCCGGGGTAACAGAATCAACGGGGTGACAAAACTGATAAAACCCCAAAATGAGCGCTTCTCGGCAAATGGGACAGAAATCGCTGTATACGCCATTCATTTTGCACTTCTGAGTGGGAAGAATCTTACCGGCACAATCCTTGAACGCCCCTACAACATCTTTGTACTCATCGGTGAATGGCGTTGGAATCGGCGTGGAAGGGTCAACCCAGATTTTCCACGGCAGATCGTCCAGAGAAGAAATATTGAATGCGCGATTGATAACCTGTGGAGCTTCGCTTCGAGGCACTGTCGGATAGTAGCCGACCGCAGCTTTCCCCAGAGCAGGCTCCGAGACGGGTACTTCATGCGGCATCGAAGCGAGAGTCTTGCAGCCTGAAAGCAGAGTGTGCTTATCGCTCAAACTCGAAATGAGATGACCAAACTCATGGAAGATTACATTGAGCTGTTCCCATTCTTTATTATCACCGGGCTTTTTGATTCTGTCCGGCGTGACCGTAATCCGACGAGCACAGGTATGATGTCCTCTTTTGTCGGTGTCTCGGTATACGAATATACCCAAATCCCACTCCGGAAGATTGGAGTCAAGGTACTCATTCAGTTCATCGAGTCTTCCGATACTGGTGCAGATGCCACTTCGCTTACTTCCCCAGTAATTGTCGACAGTGGTGTCCTGGTTGCTGATTCCCCTCTCATTGGAGGGAGCCCAGACAGAATAGAAGTTGAGAAATCGATGGTATTCTCGAAAGGGAGAGATTCGTTCGAAGCCTCGTTCCGGAATGCGTTTGGCCAGATACTCAAACGATCCCTTTTCCTCTTCGGTATATCCTCCTGCAATGAACACCACATTGATCCTCTTGGCTGGATCGCCGGTCACGAGCACTTCTTCTAAAACCGGCTCAACCGCTACCGTGACCCGAAATAAGGACAGTGCCAACACCGCTACCGTTGCTCCAGGAAACCTCATATTGAACTCCTACTCTTTTCAGACAAATACCAGACTGGAAAAAGCCAATTGCCGTTATCGTACGTATGGTCGTAACAATATTACACCGTTGGAATCAATATAACCCCAAAGCATCGGTTATGGCATGTTTTACTCTCTACGCCCTGTCGACGGGGTTGTAACCCGGTAGCACTTGAACTACCGGGAGATTCAATCTATGGCCGGATCGAGTCGGGTAGAGCTCTTAGACCCGCTCTGTAATCTCTCTCAAAGCGAAAAGTATATTGTGATTCACTCCCGGCACACCTTGCCCCACATTGGGGGAGGTCGGAGGCATTTGGCATTGCCGCAAGGTTCACCGGTCTTTGAGCATGTACAGGGACTGGGATGCTCCACGGTGCACTACCGAAATGCCGCGCAGGGAGGGAGGATGAGTGGCGGTTGCAGAGCGATCTCGATGTACCGCTTTGTGTCGGCGCCATCTATTCTGGTCCACGCCCGGCGGGACCAAAAAGTATTCCCCCATTTTAGAGGGGTCATTTGCTGTTGCCGGGACACCCCGACGGCTATCGTTCACAAAGCAATTCTTGATTCCCGGGGGAGTTCTCTTACAACTCCAATATCGTAGATCTGAGTAACTCATGCTATACTATAAGTATGCATGAAGCCCCTATCCCCGGGAGGCATATATGCCCGACGTCTCTGCTGCGCTCCAAACCGACCGGATTCCCAGTGCATGGAAACGCCTGCTACTCTGGTTGTCAATTTTTTCCGGATTTCTGATCATTCTCGCAGTAACAGGACTGCTCCATACCCAGGGCGACGGCGATCCCACGATGTACGAATGGGGTATTGTCGGTTCGGTCGCTCTCATCTGGATTGTGAGCCGCTTCGTCTTCCGGACCGATCTCACCGAGGAGTATTTGTTTGGCTTCATTTTCGGATTGCAGTGGGAATTTCTGACCGAACCGTACTGGACTTACCTGCCGGACAAATTCAACATTCTCGCATGGAAAGATGTACCTGTTATGGCCTTCGTAGGATGGTGCGGGGCATTTGCGCTGACTCTTCAGCTTTCTGAGTGGCTTGGCAAAAGGATCTTCAAGCTATCGGGGAAGCAGCTACTTTTCGATTGGCGGATTCTGCTGTGTGATGCCGTTGCCGTCCAGATTGTCGGCATTTCCGCGGAATGGCTTTGCGGAGTTTTCTTCAAGTGTTGGACCTACGATGTGGATTTCGGTCTGGGAAAGTCACCCTTAGGACTGGGGTGGGAACTGCATATCGGCTACGTGATTGTTATGTTCTGGTACGGGACTACCATGCGTGTGTGGAAATCAAAGCTGGAGGGCCGGATTTAAGATCGGAGGTAATACCGGGTCGGGAGAAGCTCGACTCACGAGTACCGACCGCGCCGGGCCCGGACTGAGTACCACATATCGCAGAGCCAATCTCTGAGTACCAGTCCCGTTTCGCTGAAGGCGTTCTTTCGTACTCATATTCAGTGAATGAAGCCGAGGGCTGAGTGGTACTCGCACTCGAGAACCGAATCGAACTGGGGAAGGAGCAAGATTCGACAACGATGTGGTTCTTCCTTCTGCACACTTCTTCGGCCAGAAAGCGATCCGTTCATGATGTCCCGGTATACCGAGTATCGTGCATTCGGTCACCGGTTTCCAGGCCGGTATTTGGTTGGTTCTCAACGCCGAGCGTCCACGTGATCACCGTTTTCCGTTTGGTCGACCGATGGTGTCGCCAATCACTTTGACCAAATCATGGTACTCATATGGTTTCTGTATAAATGCCGCGACTCCCCGATTCAATATTTTCTGTGCTTCTCCGTCAAGACCAAATCCCGAAGAAAGCACTGCGCGTACTTGAGGATTGATCTGTTTTAACCGACAAAACGCTTCTCCTCCTCCCATTTTCGGCATGTTTATGTCAAGCACAACAAGATCGTACTCATGCCGGTTCTTTTCGTACAGGGTTACGGCATCTTTCCCATTTTCAGCCACCGTCACCTTGTAGCCGCCAATTTGTTCGAGCATTTCAACGGCAGCCTCACGTATATCTCTCTCATCATCAACGAAGAGAATATGCGCAGTACCACGTGCCTCCACCGGTACGGCAGTTGTGGGAGGTCTTTTCTGTTTGGTTTTTCCAGTTGAAAGAGGAAGGTTAATGGTGAAGGTGGTCCCCTTCCCGGGCGCACTCTTGACCTCGACCGTACCGCGATGGTTCTTGACGGTGCCGTAGACTGCCGCGAGCCCCATCCCCGTGCCTTTCCCCTTCTCTTTGGTGGTAAAAAACGGCTCGAACATATGCTTTATGACCGTCTCATCCATTCCGGTTCCGGTGTCCTGTACCTGAATTCGGAGATAGCTCCCCGGTTCAACATTGAACGGTACCACCGAACACATCTCCCTGTCAAATTCCACGGTTTGAGTATAAAAAGTCAACTCACCGCCTTCCGGCATGGCATCACACGCATTGAGAGAAAGGTTCAAAAGCGCGTTTTGCAGTTGGGTCGGGTCACCTTTTGTGAAGTGCGGATCGGCCTGCAAGTGTTCCCGTATGACGACCTGCTTATTGATACTGTGTTTGAGAATACCGACTACTTCATGGATGGTAGCGTGCATGTCCACCTCCACCAGCAGATATTTGCCCTTTCTGGCAAATGCCAGGAGTTGTGACGTAAGGCCCGACGAGCGCTCAACCGCCCTCAGGATGCGCTTACAGTACTCCTTAACCATCGGATTGTCGCCGGCCTTCCGGGATAGCATCTGCGCATATCCGATTACTCCCGTAAGCTGGTTGTTGAAATCGTGAGCGACACCTCCGGCGAGTTGTCCGATTGCCTCCATTTTTTCCGCCTGCCGAAGGCGTTCTTCAAGTCGCGCACGGTGCTCTTCGGCCAATTTGCGATCAGTTACGTCAATGGTGGTGATCTGGACGGCCGGGGCCTCTTTGTAGGAAGTATTCACGGCCGAGGACTCCACCCATCGGATTTCACCGTCTTGACTGTACAGTTTCGACTCCTGAAAGATTAGACGACCCGTTCCCGACACCGGGACGTTGTTTTCGGGCTTGAACAAATGGTCCCGGTAATCTTCATGCACAAGTGCGGTTACCTCCTTTGGAGATAGTGCACAGACCTCTTCGACGGTATACCCGAGGGTTTCGGCGAATGAGGAATTGCAGAAAGCGATTTTTCCATTCTGCAGTATTGCAAGCCCTTGCAGGGAGGTATCCACAAGTGTTCGATACCTGCTTTCAGACAAAAGCAGCGACTGCTCAGTCCGGGCACGACGGTCAATCTCATTCTCCAGATCTCTGTTATGTTCTACGATTTTCCCCAGAAGCTCGGCAAAATAACTTTGAAATACCCAACTTATGAAAACGGCAATCCAGATCAGGTTGAGTGCGGTGGATATGTGAGTCGACGAAGAACGGGCAAAGCGTATGCCGCCGGCAAAGGTCTCCACCGGCGGGAGAATGGCAATCCATTCGTAGAAAACCGTCAGACCGAGGAGCACGCCTGTGCACACTGCGGTCCAGACGAGGGCATGGCGCAGGCCCAGAAAAATCCCTGCAAGAAGTACTACATAGAAAAGAATATATGCGGGATCATTCAAGCGAAAAGCGATCATAACGACCACAACGGTTATGACGCCGATGATATTGAAAGCGTTTACAGCCGTTGCCAGACGCTTTTTTCTCAAGAGAAAAAAAACAAAGAGGAAAGTAAGTATGGACGTTATCGTGAATCCCAGAAAATTCCACCAGTGAAGCAGCCCCAGAACGACGGCGGCCGGAACCATACAGAACAGCAGGAAGACGCTGAGGAGTCGGTAGAAAGCGTTCAATCTCCACTGTCGCACTGGGTCATTGTGAGAAATTCCGGGTGCGAAAAACCAGTTTATAATCCCGTGAACCATGCTAGTGAGAAGCCTTCCCTGCTGTTTCCGAGTTCATACTTCCTTGTGTCCGTTTCTTTATTCTTTCAGCCGTCCACAGCAACTGTAATGCTCCCTTCAGGTACCGCGGTGCCGATGCTAATCCGATGATTACCCCCCGAAGGTACTTTCCTTTTCCGACAACGGCCAATCGGTACCCCTCGAGTGTGAGCAATGCAAAATACGATCGAAGAAACGTCCAGAATATCGTACTCACATGTCCCGCATTATTCCGAATCAAAAGCGTGATCACCGTCGGATTCCCGACACATATTCCCAGCATACGATTCAGTACGGGAAGCCGCATTTTGTCTTTGAACATGTCGTTTTTGTCTCGTGCCTCCAAACCGTCGGCGGCGCTCAAGACGGCCAGCCAGTCCCGATTGACTGAGCCGTAACTTTCGTGCGGTGCCAATTCCATGGTACCGGCGAAAAGATCGGTGATCGCCTGGGAGGCTCGTTCTCTCGGATCTATATCTATTCCGGCGAGAGTCGAGTAGTCCAAACGATCGCGTTGCAGGGCCTGACTCACTTGTTCGCCCATTTGCAGTGCATTGCGCGCGAGCGCACCGAACGCGCACCCGGTAAGGCCGCTATACTGCTGTGCGGCCACTCCAATCAGAAGGGTTCTATCACCGGCACTTGTCTGGTGAACCCGTGTACCGAACGGACTCGGCTGGTAATAACCCGCGGCATGGCCATAGAAAGTCTTGTCGATCATTTTCTCTTTGAAACCGGGGACAATATGGGGAATTTTTTCCAGCATGTGGTCCAGCATCGGTGCAAGATCCTGAAATTCGGCCGTCCGCGTGAAATAGTAAAAAACATCACCACGGCTCTCACCGTTAAAATAATCGGTAAATCGCTCCAGTATCGGTTGAACCGGTTGGCCGATTCCCACCGAGATTTCATTGTCAAAGGTGGCACAAATGAGACCGATAGGCATCGTACCCGCTTCGTTGGGAATCCATGGGATATTCCCTGTCGTATGAATACCGACCATATTGTAGACCGACTCGGTGATTCGGCGACCATTGACCAGCTCGGCCAACGGGGAAAAGCATCCACGCGCATCGATAAACAGCCGCCCGCGAATCATGCATTCTCCCTCTTGTGAGGTGCATCGAACATACGCTCCTTCGGAATCCGTCCCAACGAGACATGCGGAACTGCCAAACCGAACCGATAATCCGCTCCTTCGACTCAGGAGGGAGTAGAATTGATCTTCATCAAGAGAGATATTGAGTATATGGTCGAAATTGAATGTCCGTCTCCCCGAAGGGGCCGTTTTGTCGTGAATCTGGAAAACCCCCTCGCGGTACTCCCCGACTACGAGGGTGCTCCACAAAAAAGGGGACAATACCGGTATTCTTGAGAGATTTTCGAATTCATCCCGAGCGAGATTCCAGGTGACACAACGCGGCCAAGTGTGATTCCTTTCGATTATCAGTACTTTGTGGCCACGATCCGAAAGCATGGCGCCAAACAAGGCTCCACTGGGTCCTCCCCCTGCAATCACGACGTCAAAACGTTCATCGTGTGTCGGAGAGAGAGGTAATGGAACAAGTACGGTAGCCTTTTTCCATAGCCGCAATCCTCGCGATACTGTGGGAAGTCGGCATTCGGGATGAAGGTTGTACTGGGTCCGACGACGAAACCGGTCATAAGCTTGTACCGACTTTTTGTCGATCATCGCGTGCTCCGGGATTCGAGAATGGTGTCCAAACAGGGCTTGCGGCCGACCGGCAACTCTTCAACAAAGCAATTGCCTTTCTCCCAACGATCGGATCAAGGGTCAACCGAAGATAGGGAAAATAAAAGAATGCTCAAGTATGCCGGCATATATGATGTGACCTTCGGCTTCCCCGCTGCATACATTACCACACCTGTGAAGATTAAGACCGGTCACATTCAAGGGCCGAAAACAACTAAAATTGGACCTCTTCCAAGGCATAACCTTTGCAATTTCTATATAGTGCCTGTCTGGAAA
>CAZEMW010000100.1:7681-8635 GCA_964513105.1 uncultured Fibrobacterota bacterium | reverse complement strand
TTGGAGGCAAAGCCGGCAAACACAATCCGTTGTCCCGTCAATCCCCCCTCGAACCCAGTACCCCGTACCCCGAACCTTCCCCCCTCTCAAACATCAAGCACCACCACGCAAACCCAGCCTTCGTCGGTCTCCCGAAGAGAAAACAGGTGTAGCGTGACGGCTTTTACGTCGGCGTGTGGTTGGTGGCGTTCGAGATCTATTTCTTCTCCGCGCGCGACTGTTTGAAGCACGAATTGACCGTCTTGTTTTCTGATGGTCGGTGTGTCCGCTTTGAGCAGAAGGCTTTCCGCATCTTTGTAATAGACGATCTCCTGGCATTGCCAGACCTGCTTCAAACGCGAACTTTATGCCGGCGCGTCGCTTTCCTGAAGGCACCCCAAATATCATATTTGTTCGAATGCACGACGATTCCTGCAGGCAATCCAGACGTTTTGCCGGAGATCCATGCTTCGCATTGCCGCCATAATCCGTGCGCGATATTTGCTAAGGATTGCGGTGGTCGGATGTCTCTATTTCAGGTATAACTCCTGCATCAATGCCGTCGACGAACATACAAACCGGAACACATCCGGTTTGTATGGCGAACACCCTATTCTCCTTGAGTTCGGTCCGGTACATAGTTGAAATTGGGCAGTGGTGAAATGCACTACCAACAAGAGAAGAGAGCGTGAATGGCGAAAACGACAAAGGACAAACCTTCGGCGGCATTCCAGATCGTTGGTATCGGGGCATCCGCGGGGGGGTTTACCGCCTGCGAGGAACTGGTGGCCGCCATACCGCCGGACACCCGGAGTGCGTTTGTGATAATAATTCATAGTCTCCCCGATGAAAAACATTATACGGCCGACCTCCTCTCCCGTCGAGCAAAGATACCGGTGCTACGAATGCGTTCGGGAAACCGGATCCGTCCGGGCCACGTTTACATCGCGCCTGCCGGTACGGACATAGCCGCAC
>CAZEMW010000100.1:0-7671 GCA_964513105.1 uncultured Fibrobacterota bacterium | reverse complement strand
TAGCCGCACGGGAAGAGAAACTGGTGATAGTGAAACGGTTTAAACGGGGGGTGTTACACAAGCCGGTTGATGCATTCCTGAGCTCACTTGCCGAGGATGCGGGGAAACGATCCGCGGCGGTAATTCTTTCGGGCACCGGGAACGACGGCTCCCAGGGGGCACGCAAAGTGCGTGAAGCCGGCGGAACAGTTGTTGCCCAAAGCATTGAAACCGCCGAATTTGCAGCAATGCCTCAGAGCATTGTGCAGTCGGGTACTGCCCACGCGGCGCTTGCCCCTTCGCAGATCCCCGGCTATTTGCGTGAAGAATACGGCAAGACAAAGGAGGTCGCTTCAGAGTCGCCCCACACGCTGGAGCGGATCATAAAACTCATCCGAACGCTGACCGATCACGATTTTTCCGAGTACAAAGTCGAGGGCGTTCGTCGTCGGATACATCGTCGGTTGCGCATTATTGGACTCAATTCTCTGGAAGAGTATGAACCCTACATCCAAGCGAATCCCTCCGAAGCGGAAAACCTGACTTCAGAATTGTTGATCGGCGTGACAAGCTTCTTCCGTGATAACGAAGCGTGGGAGAGTTTTCGGAAGAATCTGGTTCAATCGCTGCTGCAAACCGATCACACCGGGAGCCCAATCCGGATTTGGATACCGGCGTGTGCTACCGGTGAAGAGGCATACACCGCCGCGATTATACTGTTCGAGGAGATTGAGAAATCACAAAAGAAGCGCGATTTTCTGATTTTCGCCTCCGACATAAACGATCAGGCCCTGGAGACCGCGCGATATGGAACGTACCAGGAACGCATACGCGATCAGGTACCCGAAGAGCATCTTGCGGGGTTTTTCGATTATGATTCCGAAACCGGTACGTACCGAGTACAAAAGCGAATTCGCGATTCTATTGTATTCGCCCACCACAACCTTCTGAGCGATCCCCCGTTTTCGCACATGGACGCCATCATCTGCCGAAACCTGCTTATTTACGTTGAGCCCCCGGCACAGGAGCGTATCCTCCGAATCTTCCACTTCGCATTGAACCGGGAAGGATTTCTTTTTCTGGGGTCGGCGGAATCGGTTGACGGCAAGATAAACACTCAGTTCCTGCCGGTGGACAAACGATGGAGAATTTATTCCCGAACCGGTGGACGCGGCTCGTATGCGGATTTCGACCTGAGACGGGTCGGAAAAACACGCGTCGCCACAAACAAGCCCGTCGATGACCCGGCGGCCCAGGTTTCGCTCGGTGAGATAGCCCGCAATGCGGTTCTTGACCGATACGTTCCCGCGACCATTGTGGTGACCGAAGACCGGGCGCCCTGCTATTTTGCAGGACCGATCAATGAGTACATTCGGGTAACAGCGGGAGCACCGCCCCGGGACATCACTCAGATGGTCCTTCCGGGACTCTCATCACACATTGCCGAAGGCCTTGCGCAAACATTCGAAACCGGGGAAGTTTTCCGGACGACGGTCGAGATCGCGCCGAAAAAAGATCGTGGAAACGTGATTGTCACTATAGAATCCATCCTGGCCGCCGGACACAACAGAATGGCGCTTGTGGTACTGCAACCGGAAAAGGAAGTTGGAAACCGGAGGTTTCCCGAGGCGGGGGATGATCACTCAAAAGTGGTGCGATTGCAGCATGAATTGGACCTCAGGCGACGAGAGCTGGAAAGAAGCCTCTCGGAACACCGTGCGCTGAACGAGGAGCTGCAGTCCTCCAATGAAGAGCTTCAGATCTCAAATGAGGAACTGGAGACATCCCGCGAGGAGCTTCAGTCACTGAATGAAGAGCTGGTAAGTGCAAACACGCAGCTTCAGGAAAAGATACAGGAAGTGCAGAGCACGAACAACGATCTGCGGAATTTCCTTTCGGGCTCCGATGTACCCATGCTGTTTCTGGACCACGAACTGAAAATCAGGCGTTTCTCCCCCGCGGTATCCCGGCTGCTCAATCTCCGCACGGTGGATATCGGCCGCTCAATATCGGACTTTTCGGAACGCCTGATCGGCGTAGCTCTGGAACCCGACATTCACAGTGTCACCGATACGGGGAGTTCTCGCGACCGGGAAACGGCAACCGACAAGGGCGCAACATACCTCAGACGGATCGCACCCTACCGTGTCGACAGCGGTAAGATCGAAGGTGTTGTCATTACCTGGACCGATATATCCGAGCGCAAGAAATTCGAAATGGAACTTTTGGAAGCCAGAACCGCCGCGGAGCTGCGTGCTCGGGAAGCGCAGGAAGGCAGACAGATTCTGGATGCGCTGCTTGATCACATCCCCGAAGGGATTCTAATTTACGCAAAGGATTCGGGACCGGCTCGCATCAGTCGCGTGCTTCGGGAATGGGCCGGACGCAGTCTTCCGGAGCAACTTCCCCTCTCCCGTACTTCCATTGAGCAACTGGGACTGTTTCGACTTGAAGGCGGCAGTCCGGCCGAGGCCGCGGAGTTGCCCCTCTCCCGAGTTATTGAAAATGGGGAAACGATACGGGATGAAATGTGGCTTCAGATCGGCACCGACGGCTCACAGAGAATACTGTCCACCGTTGCGGGACCGATTTACGATTCGGAAGGGCAAACGCTGGGAGGCATTGTCTCATGGCGAGATGTAACCGACCAGCGACGGATGGAGGAGGAGCTTCGGTGGTCCGAGGAACGGCACCGACGGCTTTTTACGAATAGTCTCAGCGCGGTCGCCTTTCATGAGATCATCCTGGATGAGCACGGCAAGGCGCTGGATTATCGTTTTCTGGACGTAAACGACCGATTTGAGGAATTCACCGGATTGAGACGGGCGGATGTGGTCGGGAAAACCGCACGGGAAGTAATCCCGGACCTGGCGGAGGAGCCGGCGGGCTGGATAGCCCGATATGCCGTTGTGGCCTTGAACGGTACCCCGACACGGTTCCGGGAATTCGCTCAAGGTTTGAATCGCTGGTATCTTGTATCGGCGTTCAGCGCCGGACGGGGGTTCTTCTATGCTGTTTTCGACGACATTACCGATCAGGTGCACGCTGAAAAACGAATTGCCGAGAGCGAGGCACTGTTTCGAAGCACATTCGATAATGCAGCCGTAGGTATGGCTCATGTCGCTCCCGACGGGACGTGGTTGCGGGTAAACAACCGGCTGTGTAGTATGGTGGGGTACTCCCGTGAGGAACTCGTGTCGCGAGCCTTTCAGGACATTACGCACCCGGACGACCTTCAAGGTGATCAAGCGCTGGTTGAGCAAGTACTTTCGGGTCGACTTGAGACCTACAATCTGGAAAAGCGATACATTCGCAAAGACGGAACGTCTGTCTGGATAAATCTCACCGTTTCCATTCAGCGGAACTCGGAGGGCGAACCACTTTATTTCATCTCGGTCATCGAAGACATTACCGAGCGCAAAGCAGCCGCTCTCGAACGAGACCGGCTGCTCGTCGAGAGTACGATGCAGCGGGAATTCCTCGAAAGCCTTATGGCCGCGGCTCCGGTGGGAGTGGCGGTGGTTCACATGCCCGATTACCGGTACGAGCTGGCAAACGATTACTATTCACTTATTCCCGGTGTTCCGGGCTTTGAGATGATCGGCAGAACTGTTGAGGAAGCCTTTCCCGATTACGTTGCACAGGGCGGCCTGGCAATCCTTGATGAAGTTTACACCACGGGAGAAACGAAACGTATTTCCGAGCTCGAGACCTATGTCGGGCTTGGTGAGGAACGCAGGCAAAGCTTCTGGAACGTGGCTTTTGTGAAGGTTCCGTCGGCGACTCACGGTGATTCGGCCGTAATGATCGTTGCGGCTGAGATAACCGATCAGGTGCAGTTTCGCCATAGTTTGCAGGAGACCGCGGCCAGAGATGAAGCGATTCTTTCAACCATGGCCGACGGGGTGGTTATGACCGACCCCGAAGGAAGCGTTATCTACCACAATGCCGCTTCACTGGCGATTCATGGATACAATTCGCTCAATGACGCAATTCGGACCAAAGAGGGTATTCGCGATGAGTGGACCTGTATGGAACCGGACGGAACTCCGCTGGCGTATGATGCCTGGCCGGTCGCCCGCGTGATTCGCGGGGAATCTTTTCAGGGGTATGAGGTTCGGGTGCGTCGTAACGATACCGGGGTTGAATATGTCGGAAGTTTCAGCGGCGCCCCGGTTCGCGACGAAAACGGCAGAATTATAACAACCCTGCTCACATTACGGGACATTACGGCGAAGAAAAGACTGGAACTTGCCCTCCGACGAAGCGAGGAACGTTTTCGTGCCGTGGTCGAAAGCTATCCCTATTCGGTAATCCTGTACGATTCGCAGGGATATGTCCAGTACATGAATGCCCATGCCCGAGAATTTGGTGGTGTTCGTGAGACCGTTGTTGCAGGCAAAACGAATGAAGAATTGTTTTCGGATGCGGTTTCACCCGAGTATACGTCGGTCCTGCACGAGGCGGTGGACACGCGTCGGCCGCAAACGCAGGAATTACAGATTCGGCTCGGAGAGGCAGACAAGACCGTTATTCTCGATGTCGTTCCGTTGCTGGACAATGAGGGACAGGTGGAAGAGGTGCTCGCGGTTTCTACCGATATCACCGAACGAAAGCGCATGGAACAGGATATCATTCGTCGCTCCGAAGCGCTGGCACGAGCAAACAAGGAACTGGAATCATTCACGTATACCGCATCCCATGATCTTCGTGGTCCTCTTCGGAGTATCGACGGTTATTCGATGATCCTGCTCGAGGATCACAAAGACGAGTTCAGCGAATCGGCTCATAAGTACCTCTCCAGAATTCGTATGTCCGCCGGACGAATGGGCGAAATCATGGACGACCTTCTGAAACTGTCACGGGTGTCTCGGTGGGACATGCACCGGGTACCGGTTGATCTGGGGCAGGTTGCCGAAGATATCATGGCTGAGCTTGGGAGCCGTGATCCTGCGCGAACCGTTTCATTCCGGCTGAACGGCGAAAACTTTGAGACCACCGCGGATCCGGGACTGATCCGGACCGTTCTCGAAAACCTGCTGGGCAATGCCTGGAAATTCACCGATATGGCCGTCGAACCGAGCATAACGCTCAATGTCGTTGCACAAGAGGGGGAAAAAGTTTTCTCGGTCCGCGACAACGGTGCCGGATTCGACCCCCGATATGTGGATCGCCTTTTCAAGCCATTCCAGAGACTCCACGCCCCCGAAGAGTTCCCCGGGAGCGGAATAGGTCTGTCTCTCGTTGAGCGTATAGTAACGCGACACGGCGGCCGGGTCTGGGCGCGGAGCGGTATTGGTGAGGGAGCGGAGTTTTTCTTTACCCTGGGAAAAGATGAGGGTAGGTAATCCGATCACCGATCACCCCCCGTTCGTCCTGAGCCGGTCAAAGGACACCCGGGCCTTACCTACCCGATAAGATTCTGCGATATATCAGGTCACCACAGTGGACGTCCCTCCCCGTTCGGCCTGAGCTGGTCGAGGGACACCCGGGCCTTTCATGTCGCGGATAAGAAAACGAAAATCCCCTAAACCCGGCTAAATCTCCTCAAACGCTCGCCAAAGCCGCTCAAAAACCTCATCGAAGGGATCTCTCCGGCGGGCGAACCGCCTTTCGGTAAGTGGTGCCGGCTCAAGGGGCTCCACGTGCCGGGTTGCCCGACGTTTCCCGGGGGTTACATCGCGAAACAGATCCGGTCGGGGCCGACGCGAAGGAGCTTTCGTCACCGAGATTGAGCAACCCTGTCCGCGCCTGGAATCACAGATCTCTTCATACGCCTCCTGCACCTGCCTGAACCGACAACAGTCCCCTCCCGAGTGGTCGGGATGATGCTCTTTGGCGAGTCGACGATACGCATCACGCACATCTCCGGCAGACGCACTTTTGTCGATTCCCAGAGTCCGGTAAGGATCGTCGGCCATACCCTCCTCCTTTGAAATTGCACCAGATGTCCAATGCAAAATACGCTCCGGATACACCTCACGTTTTCATATGTATTTCGGCTATGGAAGGGGAGATGTTTAGCAGAATCACTTCCGAGTTGGGATTTTCTGCAATTTCGCGATTCGCGCCGCACTGCGGGGCAAATTCGGAAAAAAGCGAGCCTCGGTAGCCTGAACCGCTTCCTCCGGCAGGTGCCTCCGAGTTCCGGCATCCCTCTCGTCGAGGATCTAAAAGAGGACCCATGAAGACAGCAACCCGAACATGGTACTGTACAATAATGCTTCGAACTGAATCGTCCAGAATACTCGTGGCTTGACAAACTCCTTTTTCAAATATACCAAACCCTCGATTGTATTTGAAAACGGTACGGCACATGAGAAATCGGCGTAGACGAACATAATACCCCCCATGAACAGGAACCGGGTGCCGAACGACAGTTCTCGTAACCAGGGCAAAACCGGATACAGGACCACCGACATGAGGATACCCCTTAAAAACTGAGAGGGCAACAACAGTATGCCGATTCTGTTACTCTCCGCTTTCTCCTCCATGTTTCTGAAAAACGACTTAAACAACCGGTCCTTTCCTTCATAGATCCTCTTTGCGAGCTGCAAATCAACCACCCCCGCGGCGACGTAACAGGCAAGGTGGATCGCGAAGAACATAAGGCTGAATTTGACATAGTACATTATGGCCTCTCGCTCCTGTTCGTTCCGTATCGTATCAGCTCTCTAATTACCTTTTTTGCCATAAACTGCAGCGCTTTGGCTTTGTATGCAAAGTCGTTGAATGTTCCGATAATATAAGATTCGGTAAGAGGATGATAAAACAGGAACGCGCCGGTAACACCAACGCACCCCCAACACCGGTATTCAGCCGGGAGTATCACGGGTATTGATCTCAGTTTCCAAATGGAGTAGCCATAATTGAAACTCAGGTAGGGAAATCCCATCTTGATCTCATCCCCGATCATTCTATCCAGCGTTTCTTTCGTAACGAGTCTGTGATTAACCAGCGCCTTCAGGAATAGTAGATACTCCGGTAGCGGAGCAACGACGCTCCCTCCGGCGTAATCTATCTGATGCATTCCCTCCATGGATAGTAGATCGTGGTTTTTTATATACAGCTTCGCGGTGGGAAAATCGGGTGTAACCTTGGGTTTTGAGTAGCCATGCATATATGCGTGCGGCATACCCACAGGATCAAACACTAATTCATGCATGACCTCATGGAACGGTTTTCCCGTAACGCTTTCAACTATCAGGCCCAGCAGATAGTAGTTCGTATCTGTATAGTTATGCTTCAGACCGGGAACCGCAACCGGCTTCAGGTTCTCTTTACCCCAAACGATAGCCTCTCGTGTCGTTATCCGAAAACCGGGCTCCTTTACCATTCTATCCCAAAGATGGTAGAAAACGTCATATAGTCCCGATGTCTGCATCAATAGATGGCGTATTGTTATATCGGCCGAGAAGTCCTTACCTTTAAAAACATGCAAACCCTTCATGAGGTCGGATTCAAGATACTCACTGATCCTGTCCTCAAAGTCCAGTTGGCCTTTTTCATACAGTATGCTGATCAGCGTTGCGGTAAACAGCTTTCCGACACTGGCCATGTGATTCGGTTGACAAATGTCGGCCGCGACGTTTTCCGTAGATCCTTCGGCACACTTCAGGTCGATTCCGAGCTTCTCCGAATGAACCACCAAATAGGCGTTACGTACTTTGCCGTCGCTCCGGACCTTTTTTT
>CAZEMW010000099.1:4260-8687 GCA_964513105.1 uncultured Fibrobacterota bacterium | reverse complement strand
TGGTTCATCGACGGCAATCCCATTGTCGGCTACAGTAAGCTCAAAAATTGCATCCGACTGCTGTTCTGGAGTGGGCAGTCATTCGAGGAGGAGGGGCTTAAGCCCGAGGGCAAATTCAAGGCCGCAGAGGCAAGATATACCCGGGCAGATCAGATAGACAAATCCGAGCTCAAGAGGTGGCTCGAGAAGTCGATACACATTCAATGGGACTACAAGAATATTGTGAAGCGGAAGGGTAAACTTGAGAGGCTGATGTAGCCTTTCATCGAAAGCATGCCGCCGTCGGGCCGGGAACAGGTACAATGGATGAATCGATGACTGTGAAATTGGAGGAGATCTGCCCCCTTGTGCCGATTCCCGCGGGACGAATCCGCATGAGGGACGACAGAAAACGTGAGTACTGGTTTCGCGTGGCTATGTCGTTGTGAATGCCGGCGGGAGAAGGTGCGAAGGAAGGCGTCTCGTACGACCAGCCTTCGGCGTACTACAGACCTCTCAACCGACTCTCCCGCTTTGCGGTGCCGGCAAAAAAAAACACACCCGGTGGTGAGAGATACGCTTCATGGCGGAGGAATACTTCGGGCGAGATCACGAAAACGCTTAATCGGAATCGACGATAGCTACAATTCGATTACGATTACGAGCACGAGCACGAGTACGAGGGAAAAGGGAAAAGGGGGACGGCAGCGATTGCTATAAATGCTTAAACCGTACTTTTTCCCCATACAACTGAGCAATCCGCACGGCCAGACGATCATCGACCACCGTGATTTCGCCCTTTGCCATCATTTTCTTGTTGATAAACACATCCACCGGCTCTCCGGCCATCCGCTTCAGCTGCACAAGGCTTCCTTTTTTCAGCTCGAGAAGCTTGCGTACACTCATCGTTGTCTGGCCAAGTTGAACCGACATTTGCAAGTCGACATCGAGCAGCATATTAACGCGACCGGCCATTATTCCTCTTCCTCTGTTTCTCTCGCATTCAGACTACGCGGCATTGGTTTATCCGGTGCGGACCGGGGTGGGCCCCGGTTTCTCTTGCTCTCTTTGTTGCCCTCGACCGCACAATTCGAGCAGGAGCAGGAAAGAGAGCACCGGGACGAATGTTGAATCGACCGTAAGTTACGCCTGTATCACGAATTATACACCTCCGGACCGAATCCGACCAGTCTCGCAACGTCCGGAATGATAGTATTTTGAAAGAAACCGTTCGAGCGCGGGATTCGTTCTCGAGTAAGGAAGTTTTCAAACCGTTTGGCCTCTCGAGTACCACGACAGCAGTGGAAGCATACTAAAGGAAGGATCGTATAAATGATTGTAATAACCGGGGGAGCCGGGTTTATCGGTAGTGCGCTGGCATGGCGGCTGAATCAAATGGGACGCACCGACATTCTTCTGGTCGATCGGCTGGGCGAAACGGAGAAGTGGCGAAATCTGGTTGGACTCAACTTTTTGGACTATCTCGATAAGGATGATTTTATCGTCCGCCTCGAAAACGGCTCTCTTCCCCAGCGACCGGAAGCAATCCTTCATATGGGGGCCTGTTCGGCAACCACCGAACGCGATGCCGGTTATCTTATGGAGAATAATTACCGCTACACCGCCCGAATCGCCCGATGGTGGAGCGGGAATTCTTCGTGCCGCTTCATCTATGCCTCCAGTGCGGCAACCTATGGCGACGGAAGTAACGGGTACGTCGATGACGAGGATGCGCTGGATACGCTTCGGCCGCTCAACATGTACGGGTATTCAAAGCATCTGTTCGATTTGCTGGCTCGTCGGGAAGGGTGGCTGACCGATATTGTGGGGCTTAAGTATTTCAATGTATATGGTCCCAATGAGAACCACAAAGGCGATATGCGAAGTGTCATCAATAAGGCGTATCCCGATGTCCGCACGCGGGGAGTTATGCGGCTGTTCAAGTCTCACCGGGAGGATTATGCCGACGGCGAGCAGAAACGGGACTTCCTGTATGTGAAAGATGCCGTTGAGATGACTTTGTATTTCCTGAACCCCTCCGCCCCGGGTGGTATTTACAACATTGGTACCGGGAAGGCTCGTTCGTGGAATGATGTTGCCGGTTCGCTTTTTGCGGCGGCGGGGGTACCGAAAAATGTCGAATATGTGCCAATGCCGCCCGAGCTTCGCGGAAAGTACCAGTATTATACATGCGCTTCACTCGACAAACTCAGGGCGGCGGGCTGTCGGCACGAATCTATGTCGCTTGAGGATGCGATCGAGGAGTATGTGTGCGTATACCTTGATCGCGAAGAGTACCTGGCAACGGCATCAGAGTAGGAACCGACGGACGTGAGCTCAATATCGGTTGATGTTTCGAGGGACGGTCTTACCGCATCGCTTTTAGTGACCGGGGCGGCCGATGAGGAGTACCCCGACCGGAATCGGCTTCGTGCGGCACTCTTGCGCCGAAGAGTCGTGCATGGAATCCAGGAAGATGCAATCGATGCAATGGTTGAAGAAAAGGTGATTAACCGGCGCGTCGTTGCCGCCAAAGGTAAAGCGCCGGTTCACGGAATTGCGGGGAAACTCGAACTCCTGGTGGATCTTAGCGAACGGGGAAAGCCGCGTCAACTGTCGGGAGGTCGTGTCGATCACCGCGATCTTCGCAAGATCATAAATGTTTCCGAGGGACAGGAGCTGATACGCCACGTTCCACCGGTCCCGGGGAAACCGGGGCTGACGGTACTCGGGGCCGAGATGCAGCCTCCCGAGCCGAAAGATGTGTCCTTGCCGATCGGGCCCGGCACATGCGTATCCGAACAGCAGCCGGATATTCTTGTTGCCGAATACTCGGGGGCGCTGGTGGTCGACAGCCGCGGCGAGGTGCGGGTTACGAAGACACGCACTTTGGGCGGGGATGTCGACTACAACACCGGGAATGTGCAGATTGACGGAGACCTTTCGATTCGAGGAACCGTCCGGGCCGGATTCACGGTTCGGGCCGAGGGCAAGATCAAAATCGCCGGCAATGTCGAGGATGCCTTCGTGACGGCGGGCAGTGATTTGTCGGTCGGTGGAGGAGCTGTCGGTGCCGGTAAGGGTGTTCTTCGAGCCGGTGGATCCATCTCCGTGCACCACGTCGAACGGTTCACCATTGAATCCGAAAAGGACATCGCCATAACCGGGCACTGTCTTCACGCAAACCTGTACGCAGCCGGTTCGGTCAAAGCTAAATCCATTGTCGGCGGGACGGTTACGGTAGGAGAGGAGCTGTCGGCCGTGGAAATCGGGGGAGCGGCGGAAACCAAAACCGTTGTCGACATCGGGGCGGGGCGAGCCGTTCTCGAGGAAAAAATGAATATTCTCCGAAAGATCGGGCATCTGGCCGGCGAAATTGGCGAGACGCGGGAAAAATGGTATGCTCTTGTTCGTGACGGTATGGATGCGCAGGGACATCTCTCGCGGGAACAGGAGACCCTTGTTGAGGAGTTTCGCGAAAGCAGCCGGGAAATGAAGGCTCGGTACGCGGAACTGGAGGGGCGCGCAGAGGATCTCGAAGAAAAAATCCGGGGAATGACGCCTCCGGTAGTCACCGCACGCCATATTCACCCCAATACGGTCATTCGCTACGGCACAAACGAAAAACGCGTGCAGCGAAATGAAAATAATGTCAGAATTACAGTAGCAGACAACGTCATCTGTTTCGAGTGAGCTACATAGTGCCTGTCTGGAAACTCGCTTTAGTGCCTCGGCCGAGCGAGAAAGTGACCGGCAAGGCGTCACAAAGAGGCGTATCCGGGTAGATACGGCGATTTGGGACAACGAAGCCAGTCGCATTCGCAGCCGGCAGAGGCGCTGAATGGGGTTTCGGACAGGCACTACATAACACCGGAAGAACCAATACCTTGCCGTCGGATAAGATCCGGTGAATCCTCATCCGGTTCGGTGGAGAATGCATTTGCCTTTTTTCCCGCAATTACGTTTCGGACCTCGTCTGCTCCGCCCGGGAGAGATCGTCGCTGCGTGCGCCGTACTCTTTCTCGCTGGGTTCTCTCTTCCCGCGCCCCTTCGTGCGGCAGGATCCGAAGACTACATTCATTACCGACTCGGGGTTAAGTATAAGGAACAGCGCAAGCTCGATCAGGCCGTCGAAGAGTTTCGCAAGGTTCTGGGTGCCTATCCCGACAATTACAATGCATACATGCAGCTCGCCGAGATACGTCGTGAGCAGGGACGCTACCGGCCGGCCGTTTTCAACCTTCAGAAAGCGCTCGATTACAATCCCGGCTGGAGCAAAGCTCAGCGTATGCTTGCCGATGCCTACGCGCGTGATAGACGGTATCAGGATGCCATAGAAGAGTGGCAGAAGTATTACAATTCGTGTGATCCGGCAGAACGTGACAGCGTGCAGAAGGTAATTGACAAACTAGTCAACATCGTGCAGTCCGGGGGAAACGCTCCCGCGG
>CAZEMW010000099.1:0-4250 GCA_964513105.1 uncultured Fibrobacterota bacterium | reverse complement strand
GGGAAAACCATTGGAGGCGGCCGCTGAGAAACCCGCAGGAAAAGAAGCACCGAAACAGGTACAATCGCCCGCCCCGAAGAAATCTGCCGGCGCGATCCCACGAGCGGCTCGTCGGGGAAGTGCACCGCGATACAAAAAGGGACCGAACATAGACGAGGAGTTCAAACGCGGGGTGCTGGCCTACGAAAAGGCGGTCGACACTCGGGACCCCGGCCTCATGATCAAGGCTCTCGAGCATCTCAAGACCACGCTGGCGATGAGTCCCAGCCATGCGGGTGCTGACTACTATGCGGGATTGATTCGTCGTCGGCAGGGACGAAACGGGATGGCAAAGATCAATTTCACCAAAGGACTTGCCTATCCGGAACTTGGATATAATGCGCATTTCTATCTGGGGAAAATCTACGGAGAAGAGAAAAACTATACGCAGGCGGTAAAACATCTGCGATCATACATAGGACTCACCGATTATGAACCCGGTAAGCGCGAAGCGCAGGGGTTGGTCAATCGGTATCAGGCCATTCTCGATGCGGCGAAGAAGGACACCGTACAGGTGGATGTCAAAGAGGTTATCCGAAACGACCTTCATCGCGAACTCAGCCAAATACCTCCCGAGGTTCACCCCACACCCATCGAGGTCCGTATTGATTCGATGCTTTCGATGTCCATTGTCGATACTTTGACCGATCCTGGACGGGCGATGCTTGGAGCGGTTCGTGAGTTCAATGAAGGGAAATTCGACAACGCACTGAGAGAGTTCAAAACGGTACTGGCCGAATACCCGCGGGGAGATGTTGCCGCTCGATCCACCTATGATATGGGCATCTGCTACATGAAACTGGGCAACTATCGCGCGGCCGAGAACCAGTTTCAGCAGGTACTTGACCGGTTTGGAACGCACGACCTCACCGGGAGAGCCGCGTTTCTCAAAGCTCTTTCTTATTATGAGCGTGATGAGACGAATACGGCCGAGAAGCTTTTCCGTGCGTTTATCCGCGGGAACCGCAATCACAAGTGGACGGGAAAAGCGTACGAATACCTGGGTGACTGCTATGTCGATCTCGAAGACCACAAACGAGCCGTCGACGCCTACACTCACGCCGCCGAAACGGCATCCTCGCCGCTGGACCGGGTTCATGCCCATTTCAAAGCGGGAGAGACCTATTTCAAACTGGACAATCCACGCCGGGCAGTCGAGCGGTTGCGTGAGGCCATAAAGACCGGAGAAAAGAATTCGGTTTACGTACGCGTGCCCGATTCGTACTATCGCATTGCGGATTACCTGTATCGCACTCAGGAGTTCGACAAAGCCGAAAAGTATTACCGGAGGGTGACGAGAAAATATCCCCATTTTCAGGATACCCCCTGGGGCCTGTTTCAGTTGGGCGGGGTCTATAAGTCCCGGAAAGAATACGACAAAGCCATAGAGACGTTCAAAGAACTCATGAAAGAGTATCCCGAGGACTACTGGGCACGGCAGGCAAAATGGAAACTCGAAGATACGGTGTGGGAACACGAATATCGTGCGGTGCTGAGATGACTTCGAAGACGACCGGATATACCATGAATCAAACCGAACTGATCGACCGACTCACCGAATCATTCACGAAACAGACGGACTGGTATCGGCGGTTGAATGATCTGGGACAGCAGATTCTCGGACGAATTGTGCTCTCGCGTGGGGATCTCAGCGGTGTAATGCCCCTGTTTGAGGAAAAACGGCGCCTTCTTGACGAAATTATGTTGGAACGGCATAACATACAGGGCGGCGTGGATGCCTGGCAGGAGATGAAGCCGCATCTGAAAAGATCATCCGAGGCCGATGCGTTGGACGAGATCCTCGGTCGAGCCGAAACCGCCATTTTCGATTTCATGAAAAGCGAAGAGCAGCTCTCAAAACGATTGCAGCATTACATTGGTGAGGAGACGACACGTAATGACGGTTAAGGCCGGCGAAGCATCGGTACCCTCCGAGGTGTTTGCCTCTCTGGAGAAGGCATTTCAGGATTTCCAGGAACGCTCGGAAAAACTAAGCAGTGCCTATGCGGCGATGCAGGAGGATTTCCGGCGACTGAATATAGAACTCGATCGAAAAAACCGTGAACTCGGTGCGAGTCTGGAAAAGCAGGAAGAGGTTCGGACCTATCTGAACAGTATTCTCGAAAGCATGGGAAACGGCGTCGTGGCAGTTGACACATCGGGTAAGATTACTCTTTTCAACGCAGCCGCGGCACAGATTACGGGACGAAATGTAGAAGATGCAATCGGGCGGGAATACCGGGATGTTTTCACAAAAGAGTCAGATGAAAAGTGGAGTCTGCTGCGGGTACTGGAAACCGGCACGGGCCATGAACGCAACGAAAAAGTGGTCTGGCACAGTGAGGGATACCCCGTTCCGGTTTCGTTTCAGAATGCATACCTGAAAGATCATACGGGGCGGGATCTCGGGGCGGTGGAGATCTTTGCCGATATCTCGAAAATCAAGGCGCTTGAAGACGAAATGCAGCAGACGCGGACCATGGCGGCGCTGGGGGAAATGTCGGCAACCGTGGCTCACGAAATCCGCAACCCGCTGGGGGCCATGGGAGTGTGGGCCGGACTTCTGGATCGTGATTTCGATACCGAAGACCCTCGTCGGGCGACACTGAAAAAAATTATCGACGGCCTTACCCGGATGAACAAAATCGTATCGAATCTTCTGGTGTACAGCCGCCCCGTAAACGCCTGTTTCCGAACCATCGTTTTGCAGGAGTTGCTGCAGGAGACGGTGAACTATATCGAGATAGAAGGTGAACGGATGGGCCGCGATACGACAATCTGCAAATCGTGGGACGGCACTCCGGAGGTCATGGTAAAAGGGGATCCCGAAAAACTTCAGCAAGTAATCATGAACCTGTGCCTCAATGCCATTCAGGCAATGCCCGAAGGCGGGACGCTGCGAGTTGGGATGGATGAGAAGGCGGGAGGAAATCCTGAGTACGTCTGTTTTCGCATTTCGGATACCGGAGCGGGAGTTGAGCCCGAGCGAATCGAAAAAATCTTTGATCCCTTTCACACAACGAAAGAAAACGGAACCGGCCTCGGTCTGGCCATTGTAAAGAAATTCGTTGATCATCATTCCGGATACGTTCGTGTCGAGAGTTCCGTCGGAACCGGCACAACAGTAAGTGTGTTCCTTCCGCGAGCACGACAATAGGATACCTATGGCAAAGAACAGGATACTGGTAGTAGACGACGATTCACAGGTGCGCGACTCTATCGTGGAGGTTCTGCGCAGAAAGGATTATACGGTAGTACCGAGCCCCAACGGTGAAGATGCATTGCGCCGTTTTCAATCCGAGTCGTTCGATCTGGTTGTCTCCGATATCAAAATGCCCGGCATGTCGGGTGTAGAGTTGCTCGAGAGTATTCGGGGAATCGATGCCGATGTGCCCTTCTTGATTATTACCGCGTTTGGTGCGGTTGATGTGGCGGTGGATGCCATGAAAAAGGGTGCACACGATTTTATTCAGAAGTCGATGAATCTGCTCGATGAGCTTGAGATGAATGTCGAGCGCACCTTGCGGTATCGATCGCTTGTTACCGAGAACAAACGTCTCCGCAATGCGCTGCGCGAGAAATGGTCGTATATCGGCTCCAACCCGGCAATTGACGGTATTCGCGAGATGGTTGAGAAAATTGCCGAAAGCCGTTCGACAGTGCTCATCTCGGGGGAGTCGGGGACCGGTAAAGAACTGATCGCGCGTTCGATTCATTTCCAGAGCCCGCGACAGAACGAACCGTTCGTGAAAATTAACTGCGCGGCATTGCCCGAAGGGCTCATAGAGTCCGAACTGTTCGGGCATGAAAAAGGAGCTTTTACCGGGGCGATGAAAAACCGGTCGGGGAAGTTTGAACTGGCCTCGGGGGGAACGCTTCTGCTCGACGAAATCAGCGAAATGCCGGTGGGAGTTCAGGCCAAGTTGCTTCGCGTTCTTCAGGAACGGGAGATCAACAAAGTTGGAGGAGACGATCCGATCGAAGTCGATGTGCGAATCGTGGCGACCACCAACCGAGATCTCGAAGAGGAGATTGAAAAGGGAACATTCCGCGAAGACCTGTATTATCGCCTGAACGTGTTTCACCTTCAACTACCCCCGCTGCGTGAGCGCAAATCGGATATTCCCGAGATGGTGAAGCATTTCATTACCAAATTCAATGAAGAGAACGGATTTACGGTCGAGGGAGCTTCGCAGGATGCACTGGATCAG
>CAZEMW010000098.1:0-8704 GCA_964513105.1 uncultured Fibrobacterota bacterium | reverse complement strand
AAGTGTGACCGAGCCAAAGCTGATGTGATTGCGAACATGGCTTGGATCTCGAGTTCTAGTAATCGATCAATTGGTGACGACTTGGGGTATTTCCGTGAAGTTCAGCCCGAGGTACTGGAAAGTCAAGGAATTGAGGAATGTTTCCGTGATTTAGAGGTTGAGGATGCGGAGGAAATGTGGCGTGCAAGAAGGAAACT
This sequence comes from uncultured Fibrobacterota bacterium, assembly GCA_964513105.1. Lineage (GTDB taxonomy): Bacteria > Fibrobacterota > Chitinivibrionia > Chitinivibrionales > CAYFVL01 > CAYFVL01. Next base: position 8,507 of record CAZEMW010000098.1, on the reverse strand, counting down.
ATTCGCTGCAAAGTTCAACGAATTCATCAGGGAGTACTTGCCGACTCGTCGGCTGGGAAGGCTCTAAAGGGGATCTTGTTTTGCGGATAGGATCACCGCATAGCAGTAGGTGTCTTTTCTGATGGGAGACGACAAGCCTTGACCGTATCTTCTGTTGGGCAGGTGAGGAGATGAATGGGGATCGCGTTTTGGTGGACCATATGGAAATGGTATAGATTTTTTTCGATTACTCAAACTTGGAGGAGTGAATGCCCCCGAAGAAACCGATGACCCAGGCACAAATTGTCGAAGCGATCGCAGCGAAAAACGAAGAACTCAGCAAGAAGCAGGTGAAGGAAGTGCTGAATTCGCTTTCCGAGTTGGCCTACAAGGAAGCCAAAACCGGATTCACCGTACCGGGACTGGGAAAACTCGTGGTAGTGAAACGAAAGGCCCGAAAGGGCAGAAATCCCGCTACCGGAGAAAGCATCCGAATCCCGGCCCGAACGGCGCTGAAGTTCCGGATTTCAAAGTCGGCGAAGGACGCTGTTCTTGCGCCGAAGGCGACGGGTACGAAGAAGAAGGCCGCGAAAAAAACAACAAAGAAGAAAACCGCACGGAAGAAGTCAGCGAAAAGATAGAGATGTAGGTCAAGAAAGCTATCTCCTAATAATATTCAGGTTCCTATGTTGGCATCGCAGAGAGATAGCGAGAAACACCCTTGAGGGGCAGGGGTGATCCTGCATTGCGATCAAGCCCTGACATCCCGGAGGGTGAAGTGCGACTCGGAATGCATCTCGGCGGTAATCCATATACGCGTGAGTGCCGCAGGAATGGGCCGCGATTGGAGCGTACGGGCGACCTGCAGTAGTCCCGGCCAGCGGACGTACGGAAGGTTCCCGGTAGCGATTGAGCGACAAGCCCAGGGCACCGCCACGGAGCTTTCCTTGTTGTGGGTGCGAAGGAGTAGGGTAGGGACCCTGCGAGTTGCGGTGGTATAGCTCGGAGCGAAATGCACCATGGATCCATTCAGGAGCGATAAATGAAAGACAAAATGTGGTTGGAACCCATATTGGGAGGTTCCCTTTTTGTTATATCCTTCATCTTGACAGCAATGATGGTATTAGGCAAGAAAAACATTCTCCTCTCCGAGAATAGCAGAGAAGCGGAGCCTATTCGTGAGGGGTTACTGAAATGAGAATTCGAGTTTTTATCAGCTCCGTACAGAAAGAGCTTGCGGATGAACGGATGGCGCTGCAGATACTGCTGTCAACGGATCCGTTTCTCTCCACTCATTGTGTACCGGTTTTGTTTGAGGATGCTCCGGCTCCCCTCCATCCCGACCCGCAGGCTTATTTGAGCACGCTCAAAGATTGTCAAGTGTATCTTGCTATAGTCTGGAAGCAATACGGCAATCGCTTTGAAAGGCTTTCCGCTACGCACCATGAATACCGATTGGCTCAGCAGTTGAAGCTGCCGACGCTTGTAACTATCAAAGGAGATCGTAAACTGGAACGTGACAGCGGTACATGCGCCTTTTTCGACGAGATCTGTGCGGATGGTCACACATACGATCGCTTTTCCGATACCGAGCAGCTGCAGGAAACAGTAAGAAATCGCTTGATAAAACATATCAAGGACACGTATGACATCGAGCCTACATCGGACCAGGAGACATCAGCCCACGAAACAATCCTCGTTGCTTCTCGATTCGAAAGGCAGCGCCTTGATCTCATGCCCTGGGAAGATGCGGACACAAACCTGGCAACTCGCATTGCCGCGATGGCGGAAGAAAAGGAGCCGTCGGAAATGACTCCCGAAGACGTACGCAAAGCGCTTTGGCAGCGAGGATACTTGTGGCGGGATGATCAGAATCGTTACTATGCGACAGCGGCGGGTATCTTATTGTTTTCTTTCGATCCGTCCGCTTGCTTTGTGCATGTCCGCATACAGGCATCCGCCTATGCGGGGGAAGAGCGCACCCCGGAGCCGCAAGACCATTGTACAATCCGAAAGCCTCTCACCGAGGCTATTGATGAGGCCGTTTCTTTTGTTAATAGAAATACCCGTCATCCGCTAAGGGTGGTCGGGCTTAAACGCGTGAAAGTAGACGAGTATCCGGAAGAGGCATTGCGGGAAGCTCTTGTCAATGCCCTGGCTCATCGCGATTATGAAGATGTGAGTCGGCGCATCGCCCTTGATGTTTATAGAGGCCGGGTAGAGATTATCAGCCCCGGCGGACTTCCCGGAACGTTGACTCTGGCGCAACTTAGAGCGGGTAGAGCTCGTTCTCGTTCTCGAAATCCAGTCATTGCGCAGGGTTTGACCTTTCTTGATCGCATGGAGGAACGCGGCACGGGCATTCAACGCATGCGGGATTCCATGCTTAATCATGGACTTGATAAACCCCAAATTACCATAGTCGACCATGAAGTTGTTGTGATGTTACCGGGGCCGGGTGATGATCTGGACCGGATTCGTACGCCTGAAAATTTCGCGGGCGGCCTTGCCCCCTCCGTGGAAGCGAGACTCAACCAACGTCAGAAGGCGATACTTTCTGAAATCGTTAAGACCGGATCGGTTACAACCGGATGGATCACGAAAACACTTGGGGTGGTGAAGGATACCGCGGTCAGGGATATCAATGAACTTATGGACCTCGGACTGATTGAACCCAAAGGAGCAGGGCGAGGACGACATTATGTACTCAAAGCATAATTCTTACGGATAATCGTCCGAAAATCGTCCGATTTTCATACCGTTTTCGTCCGATTGTGAACTATACGGCATCCGGTAGAGGCCTAAGAATACGATGGGAAGATGAAGACCGTTTCTGCAGTTGGCAACTGCGGAAAACACCTGATTGCGGGGACCGAAACCAGGCGCTTCCCGTCGGAATAGTTTTGATACTTATTCACGGATAGCATCGAGAAATGCAATCTTGTATTTTGAATACGCCATAACCCTGGACGTCCCTTGTACGTCCATCGCGAGGGAAAACCGGTGCAACTTTGTCGAGGCCGCCCGGTTTTCCCTTTTTTTCTGTTCAGGGCCCGGCCCTCCCTGACTATCGGCCCCCGGGACCCAACCCGCGTGTGCAAGACAATAGAGGTGTTTAGGGACTGACCGCCGATTTGGTTTCGGCTTCGGATACCGAAGCTCGTGGATCGATCACAGAATCGACCGTGAATATTTTGATTACATGGAATAGTCAAATTCTCAATACAGGGGTAACCCTCTATGCCCACTCACGACGAACTCGACTGGAATGTCAGCCCTGGTCCCCGGAAGAAGAAAGCCGGGGATATAAATACGCCGTCCTATGGTCCGCAACGCAAAAAAGAATCACGGGATGACAATCCGAACAGCACCGGCGTTGAGTCGACTACCGGAATAGAGCCGGAGAAAACACCCGATCCTGAAATCCGGTTTGTTTCGGCCCAATTCGAGCCGCATCCCATGAATGGGTACGAGCCGAACAAAAAGTGCTTCGTTACGGGTAAAGCCGAATTCCTCACCAGGACCTCGCGGACGAAATGTACCCTCGAACTGTTCGCCACATACAGTGATCGTGAGGAAAACCTGTGTCTGCCCGAAGAGAAGTACGGGACTGCCTTCATTGAGCAAGACGGTTCGTTCAAATTCAAGGCCGTTCCGCTCTATATTCCCGCGGGGTATCCCTCGACCAATGGGTTCTCTGAGAAGATCAGTTACCGTGGATGTATTTCGGCCCAACGGCATGAGCAGCCGTGGGACTTTTTTCTGGATTTGCCCGATGAGACAGTCGAGAAACCACCAATCCTGAAACGGGGCATGCACGACGACAAAGCGGTGGAGAAGTATCCGTCCAAGTACAGCACGAGCGGGAGGACTTCGAGATGTATTCCGGCAAAAGAACAGGGTCGCTAACCGACCGCAGCAATCCTCCGTTTAAGCGTCGCGCCGATCTAATGGACCCCACTGCTTACTTGGATAAGATGGAAGAGAGGGAAAAAGAATCATGAGAACGTTACTAGCCTGTGTGGTGTTCGCTTTTCTAGCTGGCTGTTTATCGTCCGAAAACCCTTATGGAAAAGGACTTGAAAAAGCCTGCTATAAATCGGATTGCCTCTATGTCCTGGATTTTAATCTCGACAACGCTTCTGATACGCTAGTTGCATACCGGGCATCTGAGAATACCCAATTGCCCGAAAGTGTCCGTTTGGTGAGCCTTGGTTCTGCTCGGGATTCCTTTGTTCCCAAACAGCAGGTTGTCTTCGGTGTTCAGCTCTCCGGAGCGATATCTGCAGAGGAAAAGGACCTCTACCTGCTGCATAACCGGCGCCTGCTGAGCACTCCGATGTGGATGGAAGGGGAACTGCCGGCTGAAGTAGTTCCTGCCGAGGGTATATCTGAGATCGAGGGGGGCGGAGCACTGTCGATACGTGCCGTCGGGGATGTGCTTGCAATTGGAACCGAAGCAGGAATAGATATTTATGTCTATTTTGATGGAAACACGTTCAGTCTGTTTGAGCCTTATGTAGTTCCTTGAGTGCCTGTTCTCGTCGGTTCGGCCATTCGGTCGTGATTTTCGAAAAAAAAGATTGCCTGGAACGCCTATTTGGAGATGGAAAACATGCCCGAGAGACCCGGTATAAAAAGCCTCACCTACCGATACCACCTCGGCAGCGGACTGGGCGCAATAACGCTGTGCATAGGGGAGAAGCGGAGATGCAAACTGTACGATGGAATTGGCAATTCCGGCGATCGAATGGTACATTGGACCATTCGGGGGAAAGCTATCGGTGCAATAGAAAACCTTGTTGAGGAACGCCGGATTTTTTCTTTACGGGATAGCTACGAAAACATGGATTGGACTGATGCTGCATATAGTGAGCTGAAACTTGTACTGCATGATGGCCGAAGAAAACGGATATCTTGCTACTATGGGGACAATACGGCGCCGGATTCGATCAAGAAATTTGACGAGAAACTCCTGCGGCTAATTTCGGGTTGTGAGCCGTATGCCAAAGAAATACTGAAGATGTATCTCTGAATGCAAGGTTAAAATTGAACGACAGAAACAAGAAAAGCCGGCTGGCGCCGGCTTTTCCGATCAGGCTTTCGCCTGATACCCATCATCATCACACACATCTACCACATAGAGTGGCATAACGATTTACTCACACTCCAAACTAATATTTGGTCGATTGATGACACAATAGCCAACTCAAAAAAAATGCGATGGGAATTCGTGTTGGCCGCCCCTGTAACCGCAGCCGCAAATGAATTCTTCGGTTTATCCCGAAACCGTGCCGAAAACATCAGGATTCACCTACTTCGCCGACCCGAAAAGTATGTCGAAATATTCATCGCCGTAATCATGAAATCCGCCCACTTCTGTCTGAAAAAGGATCTCTTGAGGATGGGCCCATCGGATTTCCGCGACTTCTTCGGTTGGCTCAAAGGACTCGGCGATCGATGAGTTGAGGGGCAGGGTCCAGAGGTCGGCGAGACTGTTTTGGCGTACCAGGCGGCAAATCCGGGTCATTTCATCGGGGGAGGTCTCGAGCCGCAGCTCTTCCCTGGTTTCTCGTATCGCAGCCGTAACACTGTCTTCGCCGACAACTGCCGAACCGCCGGTCGCGGCCCATATTCCGGGTAGGTGGTTCAGATGGGCGGCCCGTTTTTGAATCAGATAGCGGCCCAGCTCATCCACGGGCCAGATATGTACTACCAGGTGATACTCTCCCGGACTGAGCGGCCGACCACGTTCGATAGTTCGCCCGATTTTCTGCCCCTCACGGCTGTAAATGTCCCACAATTCCACAAGGATCTACTCCTCAACTTTTCAGGTCAATTTTTTCGGCGTTTCTGATGGTTGCGTTCATGCCGACTCCCGGGTGGCGACCAGAGTTGTTTGGTGGCTGGTTTGTTTTTTGAGCGGAGGTCCGGTAGAAAAAGCCGCGTGAGTGTGAAAAATAGTAGAAGGCACGCCCGTCATTCCCCCGAAGATCGTCTCTTCTTCCGGAAGGTCTTCACGACCTCGGTCCCGGTCAGCCTCTCACCAAGTCTACGACTCTCCGGATCAAGAAAAAGCATGGGTATATCAATAAACCAAATGGTTAGCGTCAAATTCCGAATGAGCAAAATCACCGGATTGGCTACCGGCCGCTTCGTGTTTCTATCGACAATCACCAGATTCATCTTTGTCTTGCCTATCCCGTTGCCCGCCAGGTCTTTGATCAACAGCCATGCGGCAAAGGGAGTCGAAGAAACCGCGATGATCGTCGCATTTTCGGTCAGCGCACGGACGAGAAAGTAAAGAATGAGGCCGAGAATTCCCCAGAATGCCCAGTCGAGCACAAAAGCTGTAAGTCTGTCGTCAAGGGTGGCTTTTTTCATATCCTGCCGTTTTGTTGTAGAAACTACTCCGTCGCCCTGTCAATTTCAGTCTGAATCCTTCGACATACCCGATCAAACTGCACTCGAACTTCATAATTGGTGAACCGGATTATTGTTATCCCAAAGACCGACAGTATATCCGATCGTCTCTTATCATAGAGTTTTCCCCGATCCGAATAGTGCTGTGCCCCGTCAATCTCTATTCCCAACCGCGCTTTCGCGCAGTAAAAATCGAGGATGTAATGGTCGATCGGACGCTGTCGCAGAAAACGCAACCGATGTTTTCGCAGAAACCCGTACCACAACTTCTTCTCTTCGTCGGTCATATTCTTGCGCAAAGCGCGTGCATACTCGACATTGTCCGGATTATACGGCTGGTGTCGCCCGTTACAGATAAGATGCCGCCTCCGCAAATCCTCCCTCGTATACGGCTTCCTCACCCCACCCACAAAACCACCTCCCTCCCTCTCACTCCTCTCACACTCCTCTCACACTCCTCTCACTCTCCTCTCACTCTCCTCTCACTCTCCTCTCACTCTCTTCTCCCCCCTTGAGTAAGGGGGGACCAAGGGGGGATCGCCCCCAACAGCCCTCACCCGTCATCCCCCCCAACAGCCCTCAAACCCCAATCCCAAACAGATCCACAAATTCCCATTCTTCAGTTCTCTTCGACTCCGATTTCATGTACCTGCGCCGTTTTCTCAATGTCACCAAACGGTTGAAGTACCCTACTATGGACTAACGATAAACGTTCCCCCGTCACTCTCTTCGGTTCTACCCGGTTGATCTCGAACCACTATCCTCCATTCGTACCTTTCCAAATGAGGGACCAAAGGGGGGATCCTCCCCAACAGCCCTCAAACCCCAATCCCAAACAGTTCCACAAATTCCCATTCTTCAGTTTTTTCGACTCATCATCTCGTGCCCTAACATTTACGGGGTAAAAAACTGCCATGTGTCACCTTCTACAGATCCACCGTGGCGGTCTCGCGTATCAACTCGCCAATTGTATATTTTGCTCGATTCCAATTCAGCAATAGAGAGTGTATCGCCCCGGGCCCAATCCTGTAGCGGCGAAGTTGGGAAGGACGCCGTTGAGGGATAAAGCCATACTCGGTACTCGAGATCGCTGCCGTCCTCCTCATCGCTCCCATCCCACGACAGCTGTGGGCTGAGTGTTCCGGCATTCGTTCCGTCGGGGGGACTCGGACTGCCCGCTTTTCGAGGTAAGGCATTCACATACAGCGTCATAGTATCAAGAGTGGTGTTTCCGTCATCGTCAGTAACTCGCACAGCGATATCAACGCTCGTTTTCTTTGCGAATGACTGTGCCGGCAGAACGCGGTTTGCCCCGGTCGATACCCATGCCTCTCCATCGTTCCAAATGTCCCATTCGTGCAGGATAACGTGGCCATTGGTATCGCTGCTACTGCAATTCAAATCTATGGTTACTCCCTGCGCCGAGGTATGCACAACTGCATCATCTGCCACCACCCTCGGCTCTCCCTTGCGAACCAGTATCGGCAACTCCCTTGCACTCCGAACACCATCGTCGTCGATCGCAGTCACCTGCACCGAGTAGGTCTGAGTTCCCCGAATCGGAAACCTGTGCCGCATCGCGGTGTCCGACATTGAAGCGGTCAGGTCCAGCGTATCCGGGGCGCTGCCGTCCCGCCAGTCGATCAGAATCGAATCAACTTTTCCGTGATCATCATGCACATGGAAGGCAAACGTCGTGTCGTCATTCACCCACACGGTATCAGGAGCGACCGAATCAACAGAGGGCGCACCGGAGCGCACAATGAACGAAATAACGGTGTCGACAAACAGCTCGTCGGTATCTTCTACCTGGATCCGAATCCTTTGCGAGTCAACAGTATCGGCCGTGCCGTACACGGTGTCCGGGAAAATCACCGACTCACCGTTGAGGGTGAGTTCATACTCCTCGTCTCCGTCCCACGATACCGAAATGTGGGTAACCTTCTCGTTGGAATCCTCGGCCGTTACCGTCACGGCAATGGTGTCATTTACATATACTTCATCCAAAGACGGGGTGAACGTCACCTCTTGTATTGAGGGGAAGCCGGCGCGCACGTGGATGGTGGTATCCCTGACGGCTTCATTACCGTGATGGTCCCGTACTC
>CAZEMW010000097.1:1222-8753 GCA_964513105.1 uncultured Fibrobacterota bacterium | reverse complement strand
GTTTCACGGCGGATTCGGGATGATAAACATTCAGGGGCTCAAAAAACCATCATACCACGGGTACCGATTCTTGTCTCGTCTTGGGGAAGAAGAGCTTCAGTGCGGCGACGACTATGTCGTGACTCGTCGGAAAAACGGTGATCTCGTGGTTCTTCTATGGAATTACGTTCACTATTCCGAAGCGGGCAACGACAGCAGGGCCTTTGAGAAAGCTGGAGGGGCCCGGGTTTACGGGTTGTTCGAAGAAAAGTCCGCTCGAGACTTCCGCATTGATCTGCCGAATCAAAAGGCCGCATACCGGGTACAGATTACCAGGTTCGACAGAGATCACGGTTCCGTATTCGATCGCTGGGTGGAAATGGGCTCACCTTCGCACCTTCTGCCGGCCGACCGTGACGCTCTGGAAGAAGCTTCTCACCCCTCCGTGCGAGTGTTTCGTTTGTCCCCCGGAGAATCGATACCTCCGCTACAAGTGGAACCACATGGGGTAACGATGCTGGAGATATCACCGCGTGAATGATTTCGTGCGCGAGAAACAAAGCATCGATTTTCGGCACAACGCCGGGGAATGACGAAACCCACACGAAGCCGCACTCGGTTTTTGCCGTTTGCGTAAGGCCGTCGTACAAGCCCGGGAATCGTCATGACACGTGAAATTGGTCGACGAGATGAAATTAGACAGAGTGCCCGTCTCATGCATTGGAATACTCTCAAGCAATTGTCGGGAATGCCGATTTGATGTAGAATAAAGAGTCTTGCCGGAGAAAGAATACGTGCACCCGGGCCAATCCTGAAAACGGTTGCTTCTTCGACGGATTCGGTCCTGCCCGTAATGCACACTTGATGTCTGTGCCGTTTATTCCAAAGGGAATGCCGTGAGTCGGCTGCGAAACTTGGGTTAATCCGGCCGCCAATTTGCTGGATTATTCACCACGAAATCGGCCCTTTGTGCGAATTCTTTGTTGGGTTCAAAATTGGCAGGGCTCGTAAGTGAAGCGGTTAAGGAGTGTCGTCCGAATTGGATTTTTCTCCTGCCGGGGAGTAAGAAGTATGCGGATTCCGATAATTGCGGTGACGGCAGCCGGTCTGGTAGTATACGGCTGCACCCCCGGTGGGCGTACCGGTTCGGGACAACATACTCTTCTTCCCCCCAGAACCGAAGCGAGTGAATCATTTGGAGCTCACACCCCCGAGCGCATTATTGCCGAATGCACAAAAGCGATCGCCCGGGATTCCACCTGTGCATGGGCTTATTACTACCGTGCACTTGCATGGGCCTCCTTTGGGGTTGAAGACGAAGCCCGAAAAGACATGGCGTATGCCGTTTCACTGAACAGCTCCTACCGAGAAAAATATGGAGAAATCCAGAGCATTCCGGCGGCAGGAAGAAACCAATACGTATCAAGCCCGAATCGGCACTATCCGTCTTTCCAGCGTGCGGAGGCACCGTCCGCCGAAGTCCTTGTGGCTCATTCATCCGTTACTCCCCTGCCCTATTCCTCAGGAGACTCCGTAAAGGATCCCCCACGACGGCAAAGCGACTCCGAACCGACGCCGGTCTCCACCGGAACCGATTCATCCGAGAAATCATATTCAAATCGTAAGACGGCGCAGGATTCCGTACGAAGAGTAGACGAAAATTCGTTCTCATCTTCCGACTCCATTGTCCCCAGAGACAAATACATTCAATCTCTTATCCGACAGGAGATGAGCAGCACCGGGGAGCGAGAATCGCTGTCGGAAAGAAACCGACAGAAAAGGCGTGCGTTCCTCCCCGGAAAAAAATGGGAAACCGAGGAAAACCCTCGGGATAGCGCACAACCCGCCGTCCCAACGAGAGACGCCGAGAGGCATCGGACCATACGGCCTTCTTCCGAAGACTCCTCCCCGGGCCGACACCCCGGTGCTCCAACCAGAGGCGAATGCCCTGAACTTGTGATGGGAGACACGGTCACCGTGTACTTTTGTCTGGCGAAAATGTACTACAAGCACAAGGAGTACGAAAAGGCAATATTCGCCCTCAACCAGATTATCAAACGCGAACGGGGACATTCGGAGGCGTATCTCTGGAAAGCCAAAACACTCGGAGCACAAGGCAAATACCGAAAAGCTCTTCGTGCGATCAATCGATCCATAAAGATCACATCAACCAACCCAAAGGCCTATTCGATTCGGGCCTGGATCTATCATTGCCGCGGCAGATTTCGCAAAGAAGCCGAAAACCTCCGCGAGGCGCTCAAACTCGGGTATGACAAGCCTGATATCATAAAGGTACGCCTCGAGGCCATCGCCGACAAGATAGATTAGGCCGGTTCGGATTGCCGGGAGTTGGCTAGCCCAAATATCGCAGTCGAGATCGTGCAACAGCTTACGCAGATGCCGTGAGTCGGTTGCGAAACTTGGGCTGTTGAAATACAAACCACGCGCTGTCGCGGGGAACGTAATATGCTTCTCAAGCTCACACAAATTGGTGTGGCCCGAACATTCCCACCCCGAATAGTATTTTCCGATCTGTGAAATCTCGAGTTCAGCGGGCGAAATGCTGCGATTCAGGTATTTCTCTGCTGCTCTCATCCACCGCATCTCGCATGCCCCATGCAGCAGGGCGATCTTCAGTATCGCTTCGCTTATCCGACGAAACACGAGAACACCAATATGCGTCGTTTTTGTCCGAAGTCGAAGAGACGAGGTCGGCGGACATTTTTTTTGGTGGTATGATTGCCGGATCTGATTTCGGCCTGGATTCGACGGTATCCGGTCGGTTTCGAAGTCGCTCACGACCGACCAGTGGTTTACCATTATTCCCCTTCGACTTGACGATACCGTTGCAGCCGTCTATCTTTTGTATACGACCTCATGCGGGGCCGAAACGTTATCCCAAAGGAGACAGTATTGACCGCAACGAACTTGCATATACTTGAGACTCCCGAACTTCAGGACCCTGTGATGGTGATTGCGTTCGAAGGATGGATGGACGGTGGGGAGGTATCAACCGGCACCGTTCGCTACATCGTAGACACGCTTGAAGCCAAAGAGATTGCGCATATTGAACCACAGGGCTTCTACATATACAGTTTTCCGGGTTCCATGGAGGTATCGGCCATGTTCCGTCCGCACACGCGGATAGAAAACGGCCTGATACAGGAATTCAGTCCACCCGAAAACACGTTCTACGTGGTTCCCGATCGAAATCTTGTGCTATTCATCGGGAAAGAGCCGAATCTTGAGTGGGATGCTTTTGCCGACTACATGTTTGAAATGATCGAGAAACTCAAGGTAAAAAAAGTGTTTTTCATCGGCAGTATCGCGGGGGCAACCCCCCATACCAGAGAACCGAACATGGCCTGCTCGGCTTCCACCGAAAAACTCAGAGATGAGATGAAAGGTCTGGGTGTTCGGATCACCGATTATGAAGGTCCCGCCCATTTCGTGACCTATCTTACGCTTCGTGCGGCCGACGTGCACCTTCCAATGGCCGGTCTGGTGGCTGAGATTCCAGCGTATGTTCAGGGGTATAATCCTCGAAGCATAGAAACAACGGTGAAACTGCTGGCTCGGCTGCTGAATATGAAGATCGATATTACCGAACTGCGGGAAGCAAGTCAGGTCTATATTCAGAAAATAAGCGAACTGGTAGAAGAACAGCCGGAGCTGGCCGAGAAGGTAAAAGAGTTGGAGGCTAACTACGACAAGGAGGCTTTCGACAAAATGACCGATCTGAAAGACTGGCTGGGCCAACAGGGGATCAAGCTGGACTGAGGCTATTTCCGGTGTTCCGGATCTTTGAATCCGTAGCGAAGAGTCTCTATTGAATGCAGCCGAATGGCAGGTTTTCCGATCTTTCGGCCATGCCGGCTCAAGGATTCTTCTTCGGTGTTGGTGGTTTTGCCGAATCCCGGTTTCGCCCCATTTTTTGGTTCCGAGCCGAATCGGCACTATCCGGATTAATCGGGGTATCGTCGGCAACCGGTGCCGGTGCGGGAGCCAGCGTATCGGGGCGTGGTTTTATGTGAGTAACCACGGTCAGTTTCGGACGACGCTTTTTCCGGGAACCGGCATCCGCGGGATCAAACGCAACGAAAAGGATCAGGAACAGCACCGCCGCCATTTTGACCATTTTGCTGTAAACCGCTGTAGTGTTCATACGTCTCCTCATTCCCGCTACTCCCCGGTTTGGAAGCGATTCACATCAGAAGGTAAGATAGTCTCGCCTTGAGCCGGAAGTGAAATCATTCTACAGTATACAGAATTCCCGGATGAATGTGGAACATGAAAGTGATTTGAAAGGTGCCGCGGTCCCGAAGGACCGCAGCGATACTGTTGTCTCTCAGCGATTTACCTGTATCGAAACGCGTCGTCTTCCCTCATCGTGTTTTCGTTGTACAGAGCGCTTGCCCATCCCCTTTATTTCGATTTCACGAACTCTTTTCTTGTGATGATGCCGCTTCACTTTTACTTCCTTACGAACTTCATGTCGACGAACCGGCGCCCGATGTTTTTCTACTCGTACAACCGTCTTCTTCTCTACACGGCATGACGGTCTCGACTTATGTATGTGAATTCTTGGTATGGGCGGCAGCGGAGCATGCACTTCGACTTTTACCGACCGACGAGGCCTGTGGTACCGTACTTCACATCCTCGTGATCGATGGATGTGGACCGAACGCTTGGCTTCACAATGATGCCCTCGATCACAACATGAGTGGCGACAGTGCCTGCAGGTATGATGACCGCATTCGGTGTAGTAATGATGTACGTGATGTACTCTGCAATGAGGCTCACAGGCTTTGTATTCCACCGTCCAGGGCCCGAAATGCCATTCGGCGTGAACATAATCGTACGAAACATTGCGATACCGCAGAAGAGTCACTCCGGAGGGCAGTCGATGCCACTGCCACATTATTCGCACACTTCCATGAGTATCGTCAACATCTTCGTACCAGGGGTCACCCACCTCATAGTACGTTGTAATTCTTTTTTCATCCCAGTGTCGGCCACTGCTGCAGTGCGATCCCCCGGCCAGTGCAACGCTTGTCGCCAGTCCGATTCCGAGTATTGCTGCCGCTGCTCTCATGTCACCCTCCCATGAACAGTTTGCGTTCCATCGTTCGACCGTAGAATCGGCGCCTCATCCCGGCCGCCCGAGACTAGGTCAAAAGGCGTGCCGGCCACATTAGCAGCTCAGATTCAACAAACTCAGGCAATCTTCAAGTCATTGATTTTTAGGATGATACAGTTACCGTCCTGTTTTTTTGGTGCGGGACTTCAGTGGCCCGCGGGCGTGTGAGTGGCCTGGAGGGGCCGCTTGAGCCTCGTGAAATAAGTTGGAAAACGGGAAGGGAGTCACACTTGGCAGCCCGGATGTGACGATGCATTATGTAACTACTTGATTTTATATATCTTAGCAGGACTAGATTAAATCGGGAAGAAATTCCCGGACGGCTGAAACAGCATCTATTGTAGAGTGACAATCCGCAAAAAACGCCGTGACTTCATTTCAGCGACAATCAGGTAGACTCCGGACGGAAGGTTCGGAAGATAGAGACAAAGCCGGTTTTGGTTGTCGGCCTTTGCCCTATCTATTATGGCCCCGTTAAACCGGTACAAACTCACCGATTCTGCTCCTCGGGCTTCGGCACATATCCCGGCCCCGCACCTCACCGTAAGAGGGATTCGATTCTTGTCCTGCCCCGTAGACCACCGGATTGCGCTTTTATTAGTAATCGTCAGAGGATCTCGGACAACCGCATACACGCCGGTGAGGAAATACGCAGAGATACGAACAAGTGCATTTGCGGAGACGGTAGAGATCATGCTACCGCCGATTGTGACGGAGTCCGGAAGAACCCAATCCACAGCCCCCCATGATGACGAGTCAATGGATATTCCACTAGCTTGGGTGATTTTGCTCCAGGTCAAACCACCGTTCGGGGAGAACTCAAGAGTAATGTTACTGATTTTTGAAGTATCGGCACACCAGCGAATTGGGATGGTATCTCCGGACCGATATTCCGGTCGGCGTTCCGATATATAGAGTGTGAACGGCCTCAATTCATGTGCGATCACCTCCATTCCCGCTTCGAATACGTCGCCGGTTTGAGCCGAGCAGTCTATGATTAGTGTGTCGGAATCCTGCACCCGATGCACAAAATCAAATACCGCAGGGGTAGTATATGAATGGGTGTACTCATGAATATCGAAATCCCGAAGTACATTGGTACCTCCGATTGAGTAATTCATATAGCGCTTTTGTGTCCCCGAAAGATCAACAAAATGCATCCGTATCGTGTAATTCCCCGGAGAGAGGCCGGGAATCATATACGTGTGTGGATTGCCGCTGGTAATCCCGCGGTATACAACCGAGGGTCCGGCTCCCGGGATTCCATGGGTGGTAAGTGGAGAAGTCTCACTTCGGTCAACCCCTGCGGTGAGATAACGGTCATCATTTTCCCAATTGGCCGGGGTGTAATGGTTTGGGCCACAGTTGATCCGAAGATGCCCCGATGAGACATTTGAAACAACGATTTCAGCAGTATCTCTGACAGTCTGTTCACCTCGAAAGGCGGCTACCGAAACCACAAATGGGCCACCATAGCTAGTGCAGGCGCGGAAGACACCGGTGTTTGATATAGTGCCCGGGCCGGAAACCGACCAAGCGCAGGAGTCTATCCCCAGACGATTGCCGTATTCATCAAAGGCTGAAGCCTGAAACGACATTTCGCTTCCCGCGGTTACCGTTGCGGCTTCAGGAGAGAGCTTTAGCTCCTCGACGATGCGTACCGATGATGAGTCTATCGCGGATATTTCGAGCAGGACCTCGTATCTCCCTTCCCCGCCATTCTCGGTCGTGACTACAACTGTGTCGATGTACACTCCAGCCCCATGAGATTTGAGCTTCGGAAAATTTTGCAGCTCAAACCTGTCGGCATCTCCGGAGATCTTGACATCCAACCAGGCAGGGGCCTTTCCGACTTGGATCCCCTCAAGCTCCCCGAAAGGTGTTGTCGCAAACAAGGTTTGTCCTGTCGGGTTTCGACCGGAAATTGCCGAAAAGGAAAGGGATCTTTTTGATAATTGTAGTGAGGGAGTGTCGTAGGAGGGAAAGGTTCCGGCATAAAAATCGTACGGCTGCCAGAAATCGTCAGTCCTGTGGGCGAGGCGATATGCTTTTCTCTCAATACGATTATAGATCCAGGGAGAGGTGTTCTTATTATTCACTGGAAATGCCCCGTTCTTTTCACCTACGGGCAGAAGTATCCAATCGTCACTGTTACCGGACCAGCATTGGGTGTTCCAGTAGAAACCTTCAGGTAGTCCGGTGATCTCTCGAAGATGCAGTTTTTCCAGAGTATTGCCCTGCGGATCGCACAAGCGCATGGCGGTATGTTGTTCGTTCGGAGAATCTTTCGGGTACAGATTATTCGTCACCATTGTACCCGAAGGGTTTGGACAGACACTGCAATTAAGAATCTGCTCCCAGCCTTCAAGGCGATTCGAATTACCCGTTGCGAAATCATAGATAACGCCGAAC
>CAZEMW010000097.1:0-1212 GCA_964513105.1 uncultured Fibrobacterota bacterium | reverse complement strand
ACGCCGAACCATCCGCTTTCCCAGACACCGGCGGCAAGACGTTCGTTCCGGGATACGAACGCACGGTTACACCATTCAAACTCTCTACCAGATAGTTTTGTCCCCAGAGTGTCGTACTTGGTGATTTTTCCGTGAGATCCAATCCAGATACCGTAATCGGTCCAACTGAGCACACCGGGTTCCTCAACCTGAAATGTTCGAACACCGGCCCCCTCGACAGTAGCGATGGTTACGGTTCGGGCGTCCCACTGCACCGAGGCAAACTGTCGACCATTCGGGCTGAATCGCGCATTCCTGCCGAAGCCGATCACACCGGTGACGCGAATGACCTCACTTCCGTCGAAATCAATCCTTCGAAGGTCTCCGTCGATGTAGTTACCATTCTGGTTGCCTCTGCATGCAACGAGACACATCCCCGGCTCGGCCGATGCCGAAGAAAGGAGAGCCACGAGTACGAGTGTTATACATTTCACCGGGAGACGTTTCATTTCCCTGGGAACCCTTGTTGAACGGTGGACCTCTTACAAAAGTAAAATACACCGATCTTCAGTCGTAAGCCGTCGATCTGCCCGAATTGCGTTTTCCTTCAGAAAACACCTCGCCAATCCCCCCGTCACGGTGCAGAAGCCCGAAGGACCGGCAGGACCGGGTCATTATTCCCTCGTTTCCGTCTGCCGGGCCGTTTTGTACATCGAGCATAATTATGAGAATTGCAATTCCCGGTGTCCGGTTTGAAAGGTGCTGTTGGCCTTGGAATCAGCGACCTCTGTGATTCGTCACCTTTGCAAAGGCAATTCCCAATATCCGACATCAATCCAGTTCCCGAATTTCAATCCTACATCGGTAAAATGCCCCACTTTTCTGAATTCCAGTTTTTCGTGCAGACGTACACTTCCCGGATTGGGAAGCGCAACCGCGGCGTACGCGACCCTGAATTCCCCTTTCTTCACTCGGTCGAGCAGTTCTTTGTACAGCCGATATCCGAACCCTTTTCCGAGCCTATCCTTATCCAGGTAGATGGTGGTTTCGGTAGAATGGCGGTAGGATGCTCTCGCTCTAAACCGGGACGCATAGGCATACCCCACAACCGTACCATTCTCCTCAAATACGATCCAGGGATACTCCCGTGAAATGCTCTCTACTCGGCCCGCCATATCTTCGGGCGTGATTCTCTCTTCCTCAAACGTGATGATGGTGTTTTCGATATAGTAG
>CAZEMW010000096.1:0-8770 GCA_964513105.1 uncultured Fibrobacterota bacterium | reverse complement strand
TTAGATCAAGTACCATGCTCGGGCTCTATCGTATCTTTTCTGAAAATTGCGCAAGAATTATAATTAAACCATGAAACTCCCTGAAAAGATATCTCCGTGCCCAATAGTTGAATCTATCGTTGAGATGCGTTTCAACACCACGCTCCCACTGGATGCCGTATTCGGTATGGTTTTTACCGCAGTTAGGGATAGGTTCCCAACTGTAGAGAATCTACCGATCCTCCAGCTGCCGGAAGCCATCAGGGACCAGGATCCCAATTTGCGATATAAGCCTCATTATCGACTGAAGGGTGACACCTTTCTGCTGAATGTCGGTCCTCGAGTGGTTTCGGTTATTAATCCTGGGGAGTATGCTGGTTGGGAAAAGTTCTTCACGGAGATTAAGGAGGTTGTCCTTCGATTCGAACCGTTGAGCATAGCCGACAGAATTCTGCGCCTGGGAGTCCGGTACGTGAATTTTTTTGAGGACATTGATATCTATGACAAAATCAAGCTGAGGATTGACCTGGATAACGAGCCGTTTCAATCCAAGCAGAAGACTTTCAGGGCACTCATGGACAAGCCTCCCTTTACCTCAAGCCTGCAGTTGGTCAACAACAGTCAGTTGAGTATTGAGGGTTATATGAGAAATGGATCGGTGTTGGACTCGGATAACTTCATAGAAGATGAATGTGGAATCCCAATGTCAAAGCTACAACAGCTCATTGACGAAGGGCATTCCCTTGAAAAGCGGATCTTTTTTGAGTTATTGGAAGATGATTTTCTTCGAAGCCTTAAGCCCATATACAAGGAATAAAAATCATGACTGATTCATCTACGGGAATAACAAGCTACATACTACCCATTTCCCTAACGGTTGGCTCAATGCTTTGCCCAACTATCGAAAGCTCGACCGCCGGCTTGGACGGAGTAGAGTTTTCTTTCCCAAACCGGGAATTTGTGACAGGTCTCGAAGAAGACGAACTGGGATCCTACTCTACCATTATGTCGAATCAGCGCAAAAACCTTGAGCAGGCAACAGTGCTCCATGAGTTCGTATCCGGCCTTGTTAAGGAATCGAAAGATTTGGATATCGACATAGTCGAGGCTGTTAATGAGCATTTTTGGGATCTGATATGATCAGTTTTGGAGATCTCAGAATTTATCTGCCCAAATACCTTTCCGCTGAATCGGAAAAAGAACTCTTCCAGGAACTCAGGCAATTCCCGGGAAACGTAGATCAAAGATTCTACACAGACTACCTGGAAAAAGAAGATACACTATTCCAGGGAGATGGCCTCTCTGATCTTCTGATTGTTGATATGACAAGCGGAAAAGCCGACAGGGCACCTGCTCTTGTGCTTTCAAACACATGTGATGTCAATCCTGGGAATCATAGATACATTCCCGCAAATGTTTGTTATGCACCTATACTCCGGCTGTCCAAATATGAGAAGCTGCTTAGCGACGTCCTTAAGGTGGAGTCTGAAAAAAGGCGGCAGCATATAGAAACGATCCGAAAACAGCATTGTACACAGGTTTTTTTTCTTCCCCGGGGAAAAGCCCTAAAGGAAGATTCTATTGTGTTTTTGGACCGGATACATCATTGTAGCAACAAAGACATTTCCCGGAGTAGTCTTCGGGATCGCCGAATATTCACACTCAGCAACTACGGTTTTTATGTTTTTCTTATCAAACTATCGATTCATTTCACCAGGGTGCGAGAAGGGATCGACAGGAATGCTCCATCGCGGTAATCAGCAGATACGCCCCCGGCGCGACAGTGGATTCCTAAGCCGGCAAAGCCGGAAGATCAAAGATCGAAAATCAAAGATCAAACAGATAATTCCTTTGTCTGACAAATAATACGCTAAAAAAGCGTGGATTTGTCAGACAGACAGTCTAATGGCACAGCCGGTTTCGGACTATACCATCTACATTTTGCAGAAATGAAGAGCAGTTAGACCTCGTGCATTATATCACTTCACCAGCAGCGAAGAGCCCGGCATGTAGAACGTCCCGGCAACACATGCGGTCAGAAGGCATGCAAGGGTAGCCGCGGCAAGCGCACGAAACGCAATTTGAGACAGGGCCCGCGTCTTGTTGGGGGCAATCGCACCGACTCCACCGACAAAAATCGCCATACTGGCAACGTGGGCAAAACCGCACAGCGCATAGGCGATGATTACCGGTGAGCGCGAATGAAAGAACTGGTTGGCCGCAAGTGCGGCGGCAAGATCTTTATATGATGCGACTTCGGTCAGCACGACCCGCTCGCCGATTATCTGTGCGGCCAAACCGGCATCTGAAACCGGAATCCCCAGGGCCAGAGTGAGCGGATAGAAAAGATACCCAAGCAATCCTTTCAGGCTCCAATCCACCGACATATTCAATAATCCATTGATACGCTCTCCGACACCTCCGAGAATCAAATCCGCCAGCGCAACCAGTCCAAGAACGGCAACAAGTAACGCCGATATTCCGACGATAACCGTTACACCCCCGCGAGCCCCATTGATAACGGCTTCAAAAACATTGCTCTCTTTCTCGTAATGGGGACGAATGGCTTTGCCCAGCGTTGCCGGACGGTGGTCTTCGGGAAGCAGCAGTTTCGACATGATGATTGCGGCCGGAGCTGAAAGAAACGACGCGGACACCAGGTGTCCGGCAATGGTTGAAAAATGGGCCTGCAAGGTGAACACATACAGAGCAAGAACGTTTGAGGCCACGGTTGCCATCCCGGCGGTCAGAACCGTGCACAGCTCGGACCGAGTCATTTTTCCCAGGTGCGGACGGACCGTCAGGGAGGATTCGATACCCACGAAAATGTTGCTTGCCGCGCAGAGCGACTCCGCCCCCGATATGTGCATCAGCCTGGTAAAGGCCTGAGCAAACCAGCGAATCAGCAGCGGAAGAATGTTGTAGTAATAGAGAATCGCCACGAGCGAGGAGAAGAAGATGATCGTTGGAAACGCCTGGAATGCCAGGATGAACCCGAGACTTCCCTCGTTGCCCGGCGCCTCCGCCAGGGGGCCAAACAGAAATTTCGCTCCCGCGGTGGCGGCATCCAGAACCTCCACGACTCCGTCATTTACCGCGAGGAATACTTTGGCGCCGGCCGGCACGACAAAAATGAAGAGTGCGAAGGCAAGCTGAATCGCCAGCCCCCATCCGACGACCCTGAAATTCACATTTCGACGGTTTGTCGAGAACAGCCAGGCCAAGCCGAGCAAAATGAACAGACCGAAAAAGCTGACCAGATTATACGCTTCCACTATTCTTCTCCCGAGTTCGCAATATACCCTGACACAAAATAACACTGCGGAGAGTATTTTGGGAAAATGAACCTCCCGGACAACCCTCTGGTCAGTGTAGTTCTTCCCTTTCGAAATGCCGGCTCTTTCCTGGGTCCGGCGGTCGAGTCGGTGTTTCGAAGCACATTTCCCGCATATGAACTGCTCCTTATCAACGACGGCAGTTGTGATGGAAGTGAGATTGAAGCGAATCAAATTGGGACGGCTCAACCACGGGTTCGCTCGATACCCAATAGCGGTTCCGGCCTGGTGGATGCGCTCAATACCGGTCTGGCCCAGTCCAGAGCCGAGTTTGTGGCTCGAATGGATGTTGACGATTTGTGCGAACCCGATCGTTTATCGTTGCAGTACGAGATGCTTCGGACAAAGGAGGACCTTTGCCTCGTATCCTCTCTGGTGGACCCCATGCATGAGGATCGGTTGTCGCCGGGGATGCGTGAGTATCTGCATTGGGTGAACCAAAGCGTAACGCATGATCAGATTCTTCGCGACCTGTTCATCGAGAGCCCTCTTCCACATCCTTCGGTGATGTTTCGAAAAGAATCCGTCTGTCGTGTGGGGGGATATCGTGATTACGACGGACCTGAGGATTACGACCTGTGGTTACGTCTGGCTTTGGAGGGTGGAAAGTTCGCCAAAGTACCGAAATCACTGCTGGTCTGGAGAATACATGCCGGGAGCTTTTCTCGGACCGATCCGCGGTATCGTGCGGACGCGTTTATTCGAAGGAAGTTCGAGTATTTGCTGATTTGGCTCAATCGCAAAGAGTTGGGAGTGGGAAAACGTTTCAGAATCTGCGGTGCGGGGAAGCTTGGGCGGAAACTGCAGCGGTTCCTCTCCGCAAACGGTATCCAGGCCGAAGAATTTATAGATACGAACCCGAAACGGGTCGGAGACAAAACCTTGGCCCTCCCGGTATTATCACCCGATTCGGTACAAATCGGTGAAGACGGGTATTATTACATTGGGGCGGTGGGTACCTGGTCGGGAAGAAAAGAGCTGCAGGATTTCTTCGAGCGCATGTCCGGGGAACGGTACCGGGATTACGTGATCCTCTGACCGTGTGCACTGCGAAGGGGTCGGATTATTGAAGGAAATTGAGAACGGATTGTCGGTGAATCGGCGAACCGAAACGAAAGGGAACCATGCGGCATGGAAAAGAAAAAGCAGGGACGGATTCTACGTATCCGCCCCATGCAAAGCGGGTTACATCTTTTTTATGAAACTATCAAGGCTGTCGCAGGTATTGAGAGCAATGAGCACGTTATGCATGTCGTCTTTCCCAATTACCGTATCCCTCTTTGGGCGGCCCTTCATAAAAGGGATGCGACCGGGTTTAGTCTTTCGAGCATATTTTCTCGCCAAGGCTTCTTTGTCGATGACATCTTTTCGTCTCATTATTCGATCTCCGATTTCGCTTGGGATTGAATTTACTATCAAAAATAGCAACCCATATGCCATGTGCGCAGGCTGCCGGAATCAAGGGTGAGCACTCCCGGGAAGGTACTCGTGTGTATCGTTGAAGGCGAATTGATACTACATTGAATCAATGTGTGACCGTTTTCCGCCGATCCTCGATTTCATTACGCCGACCCGGGGTGACATATTTAGCTGTGCTTTCAAAGTCCGATACCGCCGTCCAAGCCAACATTTTCACTACGAAAAGCACCCGGGCCCAATTGCCGATTTTTTCACCCGGTGGAAGTGTGAACTCACGAATACCGCTCAATTCCTTGAAAATCCATAAAAACGATGGGATAATTAGCTGGCCGACGCGGAGAGG
Organism: uncultured Fibrobacterota bacterium; assembly: GCA_964513105.1. Classification (GTDB taxonomy): domain Bacteria; phylum Fibrobacterota; class Chitinivibrionia; order Chitinivibrionales; family CAYFVL01; genus CAYFVL01. The sequence continues at coordinate 3,694 of CAZEMW010000096.1, read as the reverse complement.
CATACCTGTCGAGTTTGGGTGTCCGCAATGCTGTCGGTCTGAAGTGTCCGTCCTTTTGCATAACGGTTGGCGCTATTCTCGTCGAATTGATGATATCGTCGTCTTGGGGGTAACCACCATCCGGGCATACCAAAGAGGCCGTTCTGCATTGGCTGTTCACCGGGCATTCGCCCACCACCCGCGTCGACGAAATTCGGCACGGGCAGGAGTTGCTTATACAGAGCGCTTCGGTCTATTTGTGGAACAGACGGTAAGGACGAAGTGATGGAGCATACAGTGTCTTCTCATCCAGATTCGGTTCTTGTTGCCGATGATGATCTCGGTATGCGGGAGTTTGTTCGCGAGGTCCTCGAGCGTGAGGGATACCGGGTTGAAGTGTTCAATCCGGAATACCCCGATCTTTCAATGCTCCGTCGTCCTTTCATTGTGGCCGTGATCGATCTGGTCATGCCCAAAATGGACGGATTCGAACTCCACGAGGTGCTGCTTCGGACTTCTCCGGATACGCAGTTTGTGGTTATGACCGCTCACCCCACCGGCAAATACCATGATCGGTGTATCGATTCCGGCATAAGTGAATTTCTGGTGAAACCGTTTCGTGCCGATCAGCTTCGGTTCGCGGTGCGCGGGGCAATCCGAAAGCGTGAATCCGCCCTCAGGTGGGCCCCTCGCCAAAGCGGTCCCCGGGAGGATGATTGCGGGATTCCGGGAGAGGCGGAGCAGACGGCTGAAGTGCGGAAGCTGGTTCGGGAACTGGCCCCAGCCGAGCTGCCGGTGCTTATATCCGGCGAGTCGGGAACCGGAAAGGAAGTCGTCGCTCGCGCCGTGCACGCCCATTCAAACCGGGCGAAGGCGCAGTTCATTCCGGTGAACTGCGGTGGGCTTTCCGCGTCACTGATCGAATCCGAACTGTTTGGACATGTGCAGGGGGCATTCACCGGGGCGGCGAAAACCAAATACGGCATTTTCGAAGCTGCACACGGCGGAACGCTTTTTCTTGACGAGGTCGGAGAACTGCCGCTCGAGGTTCAGGCGAAATTTCTTCGCGTGCTCGATACCGGCGAGTTCATGCGTGTCGGTGAGACGCGTGCGAGAAATGTCAATGTAAGAATTGTGAGTGCCACGAACAGAAATCTAGACAAAATGGCAGAGCAGGGCGCTTTCAGGCGGGATCTGCTGTATCGCCTCCGAGGCGGAACCATACAACTCGCACCTTTGCGAGAAAGAAAAGCGGACATTCCGGTTCTGGTGCGACTTTTCCTGGGGTCGGAAGTCGGAATTGCCCCTGATGCCGTGTCGCTTCTACTGAAACCCACCTGGCCGGGCAATGTTCGGGAACTGGCGATGGCCGTTTCAGTGCTCAAAGCCCGAGCGACAAATGGGCGTATTGATCAGGGTCTTGTGCAACGATGTCTCGGGCCGCGCGTTGACAACAACACGTTTACAGGAGAAAGAGACTGCTATCGTGACCGTAAAACGCGGGCCCTGCTCGAGTTTGAATTTGCGTATTTTACCGATCTGATGCGATCGGCCGACGGAAACGTAACCCGAGCTGCGAAAATCGCCGGCCTGGACCGCAAGAACCTTCGAGAGAAGCTCAAAGCAGTGGGCATTTACGCTTCCCGGTAAGCCAACCATTTCGATTCTTCTTTTTAAATCTGCCGAAAGCCTTCGACAGTCGTTTTCCTGCCCGGCCTGCAGTGCCGACGTCGGTTTCCCAAATAGCGTTTTGCACGGTCGCGGAGTGCTTGTGTTTTCTCGCGCTTCATGTATGCGGGGTAAATCCCCCAGTGAGGGGTGATTTTACCTCACACAGTAACACCCCCCGTATCAAGGCCTTACCGGGATGCCCTCCCCTCGGTGAGGTATTTCTACCCCGGCAAAAGGCGCCGTCGGCTGAACTGGTCGGCCTTCCTAACGTATGATTTAACAAACACTTACCAGTTACGTTCCCAAAGCGGCATAGCGGTTGCACTATCCATCGCTCAACAGGAGAAATTCGCGATGAAAAGTAAATGCCTCCTTATTGTGGATACCTCGCCTTTTGGCAGAGAAGTGATGAAAAAAGTGTTTGGTTCAACCTATACCATTCGGTTTTCCCGGGGATCTTTGGAGCCCACCCCTGAGAAAGAAACAACAAAGCCCGATGCCGTGCTCTACCAGATGCGCACACCATCCTTGCGTTGTCTCGAGCAGTTGTTTTTGTATTTGAGCGAACGGGAATGGCGTGTTCCGGTTGTGGTAGTCTCTTCATGCGGATCTCTCCCGCTGGAGCGATATGAGAGGAGTCAGGGAGTATTCTTCTGGATGACGAGTCCGTACAATCTGCAGGAATTGTGGGATGTGGTTGAAGCGGCGGTATGCGCGGAAGAATTGGTGTCTGCGTCGCGAAAGGTACCGGTAAACTGAACGGTTCTGGTTTACGAAGCTGTTGATATGTATTGACAGAGCGGAGCGAAATGGAGAAAGAAGGAGTGCCCATGAGCGATGTAGGTGTGAATGAAAACGTTGTCGGCAATTCGGTTAGTGAGCTCGGCACGCAACTCGCGGGAAAGTATCTGACCTTCATGTTGGACGAAGAAGAGTATGGCATCGAGATTCTGAAGGTTCAGGAGATCATCCGACTTCAGCGCATCACGTCCGTGCCCCACACTCCTGAAAGCGTTCGCGGAGTGATTAACCTTCGGGGGAAAGTCATACCGATAATCGATATCCGGCGGAAGTTTGAGCTGACCCCGAAAGAGGATACCGACCTCAGTTGCATTATCGTGGTGAAAGTTGCCGGAAGGGACGGAACGGTTACTATGGGTATTGTTATCGATGAGGTGAGGGAAGTTGTCGAAATCGAACCGGGCGATATCGAAGAGACACCATCATTCGGCGCATCGGTTGAGACGGAATTTCTTCTGGGGATGGGCAAGGTCGAAAGTCGGGTAAAAATGCTGCTTGATATTGATAGAGTACTATCCGCAACTGAGCTGGATGCGGTATCGTCAATAAAGTAAACCCCACAACAACAACAAAGGGAGAAGGAGGGTTGCGATGTTCGCAAACATGAAACTGGCGGGGAAAATTGCACTGGGCTTCGGGTCGCTCTTGCTGATCGCGATGATCTTGGGCGGGATAGCGGTTTTTAACATGCTCGGAGTAAGCGATGAAGCCGGCATGCTTGCCGACGAGTACGCTCCCGAGGTGAAAATCGCAACGGCGCTTCGGGGCGCGGCGAACAGAGTTATGTACCAAATACGAGGGTATGAATTTACCGAGAAGGAGGAGTACTACAATGAGGGTATGAAAGAGATGAAAGCCGTACAGAAGCATCTGGCGGCCGCCCACGAGTTGGAGAAGGAAGCAAAAAACCTGAAGGCGCTTGAAAAACAAATCAAAATTGCTGATGACGGGCGGGAACGGTACGCCAAGCTTATCGAAGAGACGGTGCAACTCAACAAGCGGATGGAGGATGCCCGAACTCGCCTGGACGATGCCGCCGCCCGGTACATGGAGAACTGTGCGGAATTTCTCGATGGTCAGAATCAGAAGATGATGTCCGACACCCGGGCGGGAGTTGGGGCTGCCGGAATCGCGGAAAGGTTGCGCAAAATAACGCTCGTCAATGATATTATCGATCAGGGAAATGCTACCCGTATCGCCACCTGGCGTTCACAGGCCGTCCGTGATCCGGAGTACATACGGC
>CAZEMW010000095.1:0-8788 GCA_964513105.1 uncultured Fibrobacterota bacterium | reverse complement strand
CGATCTACTAGAACATTATAAAATACATCGTTGCACGACTCTCGACCCACTATTTCGGTGCCGGCGGCTCTGGAAATGCTGGACTGGTATTTTACCGCTGCTGCTTCTTTTTCTTCACTTATACGGCCGTGCAACTCAGGGAATTCGGTTCCGATAGTCTCAAAAAGCGACGACCGTGCACCATGCAAATATGCTCCATACTGGGCGAGCTGAGTGTCGTACGTATCCATCTCACGGGCGGGTACCCGGTCGGCAAGAAGCTTGTTTTTCTGAAGGAGTAGCCTTCGATAGCGAATGAGATGATCAAGGTATTGAGTATCCGTTTGACTTAAGAGAATATCCATGAACGCCCGGCGTTCCGGAGGGCTGCCGAGGATCAACTGAATGTCTTCGGGACCGAACGTTACTACACTTCCCGCGCGAAACCAGTCCGAGTAGGAAACCACCTTTTCACCGTCAAAGTTTAAGATGACTTTTCCGTCACGAGAAAACCCCATGCCGGCATTCATGGGACGGGCACCCTCATGAGAGAGGTAGTCCCCGGAAAGGTGAGCCGCGGTGTCTCCTTCCCGGATCATGCGTCGCTTTGATGCACCACGCTGGGAACGGCCGGTGCACAAAACGTGTATTGCTTCCAGCAGGTTGGTTTTACCGGCTCCATTGGCACCGATGAACAACGCCCCGACCGGTGGTAAAGAAAAGGAGTATTCGGATATATTCCGAAACGAATGAATCTCGAGATTTGCTAGAAGCATTGTGTCCCGATGCGGATCTGAAAAGACCGTTTAGTCCAGTTTTCAGCCCTCTTTGTTGAAAAGAGCCAGTGCCCCGTCCGCCGAAAATTGACGACGCGCTCTTCCCGGCAAAGAGCCGGTAGTTACGCTTCTTCCATGATACGTAACGGCATGATCAGGAAGAGATCTTCAGTTGTCTGCTCTTCGTTTTCGGGGAAAACAAGACAAGCACTAATCTGTGTATTCATTTCAATCCTGACACGGTCGGCCGGTACGATGTTAAGGATCTCGGAAAGGTAGTGGCCGTTGAATCCAAGTGCGTGTTCCTCGCCCTCATACTCAACTTCGAGCACCTGCCGCGCTTCGCCGCCAATGTCGCGATTAAGGACGGTTACTTCAAGTCGGTTGGGGGTAAAGAGGAACTTGGTGAGGTGTGTTTTCTGATTCGACAGCACCGAAACGCGTCGAACAGCGTCAATTAGCACCCTTTTGTCTACGACCGCCTTCTTTGGATTATTGCGTGGTATAACTTTCTCATAATCCGGATACGGACCGTCGATCAGTTTGGAGCACAGGGTGATTGTGTCGGTGCTGAATAGAACGTACTTCTCGCCCATTGTGACACTCACCGTGGCCTCTTCGGCATCGGTACCGACAATCTTGGTCAGGTGAAGAATGCTCTTAGGAGCAATTATCCCTGAAATATGATCGGGAACGTCTATCTCTGCATTATGAAACGAGCTTCCCAGCCGATGACCGTCGGTGGCAGTCATTCCGGTGCGCTGATTTTCAATTTCCCACAATACACCACAAAGGCACGCACGCGTTTCATCTTTTGATACCGCAAAAGAGGTCTTGCTGATCATGTCCTTCAGCATTGCAACCGGTACGGTAAACCCGGCGTCAGCCGAAATTTCCGGAAAAGCCGGATAATCCAGTGTGTCGGCCCCCGCAATTTTGCATGAAAATGAATTGGCACTCTCCATAATCACCACATTTTCATCGATTTGGATTGTCAGGGGACCATCGGGTAGCTCCCGTGATATGTCGAAGAGCCGTCGAGCATTGACTGTTACATCATACTCCTCATCACCGCTGAGTTCACCGGTAACTCGAATTGAATGATCGAGATCGGTCGCTGTGATTGTGATAGCGTCCCGCTTCAGTGAAATCATAAAATTCGATAGAACCTGCAGTGAGGTCCGCTGGGGGACAAACGGGTAGGCCTTCTGAAGAAGGTCGAGAAAAGACTTCTTTTCAATTGTGAACGGCATCAACTCCCCCCAATTCTTAAGGAAGTTCAGGTTTGTGCTCTTCGCTGATAATCATCCGGGCTCGGTCCCGTGATTCAGCCGATTTTATATGGTCGGCCCTTCGTCCGATTCTTCTTGAGTACCTTACAAGATCAATGCCGCAAGCAGCTAATCTCTAAGTTAGAACACCAACGGACAGAATGGTCGAAAAATATCGTGTATATCAGACGGTGTGCAAGCTATCCACACATAAGAAGTCTTTAAACTTAGGATATAAAAGAATAGGAGTATGTTAAATAGGTGTGTGGATAAGTACTCATAACTCTATAAGTAATTGAAAAATAACAATTTATCTATGTTGGCAAACAATTGGCTTATTAGTGGTTTCGTATGAGGAAAATGTTGAAAACTTCCTGAAAAAGATATTTAACATGTTTTCCACATTGTTTCACGTTGAAAGAATATACTGTTGATAAGTACCTTTATCAGGCGAATTGAGAAAGAATATAGTTAATATCATCAGCAAGGCCTTTGTCTTTTTTCTTGGCGTCCTCAATGTTGTTTACCGCATGTATTACCGTGCTGTGATCTCTACCTCCGAAATGAAGGCCAATGGATTTCAGAGAGTAGTTTGTGAGCGATTTAGCGATATACATTGCCACCTGCCGGCAAAGGGCGACCTCTTTCCTTCTATTCTTTTCTCGAACACTATTCACAGGTATCGAATAGTACTGTGCCACTATCTCAATTATCTGATCTATCGTTGGGCTTGATTTGCCCGAGGCCTGGCCCTGTTTCAGGATTGTTTTGACCGTATCTAATGATATGTCTGTATTTGAAATACTGGCGAACGCAAGAAGTTTGATAAGTATTCCTTCGAGTTCCCGGATATTTGAAGAAACGTTCTCTGCGATATAGTAGAGGACGTCTTCCGGAACATTGAGATTATCTCGCTCGGCCTTTTTCTGAATTATTGCCATTCTGGTCTCAAGGCTTGGCGGTTGGATATCCACACAGAGACCCCACTGGAAACGAGAGATTAGTCGATCCTGCAATCCTTTTAAGGATGCGGGAGGAAGGTCCGACGTCAAAACAATCTGTTTGTCGTTCTGATAGAGAGTGTTGAAAACGTAGAAGAATTCTTCCTGAGTACTCTCTTTTCCTGCCAGAAACTGTATGTCGTCGACCAGAAGAACGTCGGACTCCCGGTATCGTTCAGAAAAGGATTTTGTATCGTTATTCTTTATGGCATCAATGAAGTCGAAGTAGAATTGCTCCGAAGTAGCGCAGTTCACTGTGGAGTCCTTGATTGTATCAAGAATGTAATTTCCTATTGCATGGAGCAGGTGGGTTTTGCCCAGACCAACTCCTCCGTAAATGAGAAGAGGATTGAATTTTGTTTTACCCGGTGATTCCGCAACGGCAAAAGAAACGCTTCGAGCAAACTGGTTGGCCGGACCAACAACGAACAAATCAAACGTGTATTGCGGACTGAGTGAGGCGCTTCTCTGGCGGTCCGATCTCTTGGCGTTCTGGTGGAGCATTGAACCGGCGGAGGCTTGCTGTGGAGACTCATCTGCGACTATGAACGAGACTCGGGAGAGCGCTGGAAATATTTCCTTGCCCGAATTGAGCACCGACTCTGAATAGTGTTGATGTAAGAAGTCTCGCACAAAACGATTCGGAGCCTGCAGGATCAACTCATTTGAATTATCCGAAGGCATCTGGCGTAGCGGTTTGAACCAGGTATCGAACCGTTGGCGGTCCAGGGTAGTGGATATTTTCGAGCGGAGTAATTCCCAGTCTATTGTGTTCATGGGACTAAATCTAACACACTGCAGCTCTGCAGGCAACATTTGTACTGTTTCGTAGGTGGGATTATAGACCGAGGTAATAAATGTGGGGTTATGGATTGACTTAGAGAGGTGAAATAACACATATTAAGAGATTTGCCAAGTCTTTTTTTGAGAGGATGCAGTATGGGAAAGCAGACGTTTCAGCCGTCGAAAAGGAAGAGAGCAAACAAGCACGGATTCAGGAGTCGCATGGCGGACCTCAGTGGGCGGAAGGTCCTGTCGAGGAGACGTGCGAAAGGGCGTAAGCGCCTCAGTGCATCAGACGAATAGATTTGTTTGAGGGAGAGAAAACCCTTGGGGTAAGCCGCACCGATCGGATCAAGAAGAGCAAAGAAATAGTGTCTATTATTCGGTCGGGAAGACGCTCTCGCCGAAAAGGCTTTACGATTTTCTATTTGCCTGGTAATCACAGTGGTGATCGGTTTGCTGTCCTGGTTTCTCGAAAGCATGGGAATGCTGTTGCCAGGAATAGAATAAAACGGCGGTTCCGTGAAGTTTTCCGTCATGGAAAAGGAACGGAGTCGCCGTATTTCGATATTGTGGTACGCCCCGATCTTGAGCTGGGTAGTGATTATACCGGCCTTATGGATGAATTCCAAGAGTGGAGAATGAAAGGTGGGGTATATCCGAACTAAAGATCGAAAAGGGATTTAGTGGTGCGATATAGTTCCAGAAGTTCCACAGATTACGGACTGATGTGAGAGTCCTGGATCCGCTCAGATTAGTGCTTATAGGTCTCGCTATCAGAAGTTCCCCCAGAAAGATGCATTGTTTTTGTCGGGAAAGCCACTCAGTGCAGAAGATGATTGATTATATTCCGGCGTGAACAGTGTTGAGGGAAGTTTCGGTGTGCGGGGGCTGTATATATATTAGATAATAACGGTAATCGCCACGTTTTGGCGAAAGGAAATGTCGGTGAACAAGAATACTATACTTGCCTTCATACTGATAATGGGAACTATCTACTTTTTCAATAGTTCTCTTTGGTATGACCTGACTGGTCAGCCGGATCCTCGGGAGACGGCTAAGAAAGCGGAGACCAAGGAGTCGAGGGACACCGTTGGAGCCGAAAATAAAGAGAAGGTTTCTGAGGTGCCTGATTCCGTCGACAGAGGTGAAGGAACAGGTGATGAAAGAAGTATTGCTTCGATGATGAGCAAAACCGACACTATATCGGTCATTGATTCGGCGTCGCAGGTGCGTAGGGATGGTGATACTGTGTGGGTCGATACGGAGAAAATGCGTGTTGGTATTAGTGAAGAGGGCGGCAAAATATTTTCTATCAAGATGAAGAAGTATACGTATGAACCGAATAGTGGAACAGAAAACATAGAGTTGGTTCGAAACGATAGACTTGGCGGTGGAAATCTTCTTGTTGGCAATGTTGAGTATGATAGTGTTCTATTCGAAGCGGAACAGACGGGGAATATTGTGGTTGGGGAGGGGGATACCCTTTCTTTACAATTAATAGGAAAAGGACCCGACGGTAGAGAAATTGCAAAGTCGTTTGATTTTGCGGGAGATGATTACATCATAGGAATGAATGTGTCGGGATCGGCGCTTGGGGGTGAGGAAGTAAGCGTCGGTTGGGAAAGTGGTATTAGCGAGAGTGAGCAGGGAGAAAGAGGTGGTGGTCGGTATGACCTGAGAAAAATGCATTATATGCGTGGAAATGAGGTGGCACATATAACCGCAAAGAAACCGGGTGAAACCGAGGTTAAGGGAGAGGATGAAACCGGGTACCAGTACTATAACTGGGCGGCACTCACTGCGAAGTACTTTGTTATAGCAATGATTATTGATACAGGTAGTGCAAACCTGGATATATCTGCTTTTTCGGATCCATTGGGTGAAGATGATGAACGTGGCAAGAAGGAGACGATGAACTATGTGTTTCGATTCACTCAGGAAGTAGGGGGGAATGAAAGCGGAGTTGGATATCGGTTTTATGTTGGGCCGAACAGTATTACGGAGTTGAAAAAACTCGATGTAGAACTACATAAGGTTATGTTTGGTGGATGGCGGTGGTTTATCCGAGCAGACATATGGTTTCCGGCGATTTGCGAGTTTATTCTTCATTTGCTAATCGGATTGCACGGTGTGTTAAGGGACTATGGATTGGTGATAATCGTTTTGACGCTCTTATCCAAAATAGTGACATTCCCTATGACGCAGGCGAGTATGAAATCAATGGGGAGAATGAAGGAAGTCCAGCCGAAGGTCGAAGCTATACGGAAACGGTACAAGGGTAATCCGCAGAAAATGAATGAAGAAGTTATGGCATTGTATAGGAAGGAAGGGGTCAATCCACTGAATCCGGGATGCCTTCCGATGTTCCTTCAGATGCCGATATTCATATCATTGTTCGTTGTTTTGAGGAAGTCCATAGAGCTTCGGGGTGAAGGCACATTTCTCATTCCATGGGTAAAAGATCTTTCACAGCCGGAAGCGATACCTCTGATTAGTCTTCCTTTTGAAATACCGATGTATGGAAGTAACGTAGCGTTGCTGCCGGTAATTATGGCGATTCTTACCTACTTTCAGAACAAAGCAACGATCAAGGATCCAAATCAGCAGGCAATGGTATATTTTATGCCGATTTTTATGCTGGTGCTTTTCAATAGTTTTCCTTCGGGCGTAGTGCTGTACTGGACAGTGTCCAGCTTGGTCGGTGTTATTCAGCAGAAGATTACCGATCGAAGCAAAAAGAAGGCACAGGCCGGCTGATCGTTTCTGATTTTAGCGAAGTATTGAGAAGTCTCCCTCGCCTGATGAAAGGATGAGGGAGACTTTTTTTTCACCCCGGCGTGGATGGGATGCAGAATGAAAGTAAAGAGTGATTGCATAGTAGCGATAGCGACACCAGTTGGAATTGGTGCGTTGTGCGTGATTAGAATGTCGGGTTCAGGGGTATTCAGCGTTTTTGAAAAATGCGTTTTTGAGAGAATAAAGTTTCAAAAAAGCTCGGAACGAAGCATCTTGCTGTATAGGCTATGCCGGCCTGGTTGCTGTGATACTTTAGACGAAGTGACGGCAGTAAAATACAAGGGTCCGTGTTCATACACCGGTGAGGATATGGTAGAGATTATATCCCATGGAGGAAAGGTTTGTAGCCGGCAAATAGTGGAAGCGCTGGTATCTGCGGGATCGCGGGTGGCGGACCGTGGAGAATTCACAATGCGTGCATTATCGAACGGAAAAATGAGCCTCATTGAAGCTGAATCTATGCATGAGGTGATTAGTAGCCGAAGTGAAATCGCGAAAAAGAGGGCCTTGCGGAATTATCTGGGAGAGTGGGAAAGCTCGGTATCGAAATGGCGAAAATGCCTTGAGGAAGCCTTGACTAATCTGGAGTCTCGGATTGAGTTTTCTGAGGAAGATGATGTCGCGGAGAGTGTAGAAATTGGGTGGGTGAATGGGTTGAAAAGTCTTTCGACCGAGTTGGAAAGAGAGCTGACTACGCGGAAAAGAATAACAGAGAAGGAAAAAGGAATAAAGGTGGTTTTCGGAGGTCTTCGAAATGCAGGAAAGTCGAGCTTGTTTAACTGCCTTGTGGGATATGATCGTGCAATAGTTGATAGTTCGCAAGGAACAACGCGGGATGCTATTCGGGAAGAAATTGTTGTTGATGGGGTGAATGTTTCACTTATAGATACAGCAGGGTTGGGAAAGAGTGGGGACCGAATAGAGCATCAGGGGATGCAACGAAGCGAAGCCTATTTATCCGATGCTGACATAATAATCTGGGTGACTGCGGGTAATGAAAAAGTCGAGAATAGCGAAGAGGAACGGCTGGAGGGTTGTTTTTCAGAATGTGGCAAGAAGAAAATTGTAGGTGTGATTAATAAGGAAGATTTGGGAACAAGAGAAGATAAGAATAGAATGTTCTTGAGCCGGGGAATTCCGTATTTCGTTATGTCGGCGGTGGGGGGGAATGCTCGCGGAATTCTGAATAGGTTCCTGGTTGAGCAGGTACGGAAAAGTAGCGGGGAGAGTGATGAAGGAGTGGTGGTGTCTGCCCGTCAGGAGGGAATTGTGGCACGACTGCTGGAAGCAGTAAATAATTCAATAGAGAACATTGGAACCGAAGAAGTGGCGGCAGAGTTTTGCCGCGAGGCGGTAGAGGTGCTCGGCGAGCTGACCGGAGAGAGAATTGGAGAAATGGTACTTGGGGAGATATTCAATCGTTTTTGTATAGGAAAATAGATGTTTCACGTGAAACATAGCGGTAGGAACGGCTATTAAGTCAGGTTCAATAGAGAGAAAAGAATAAGGGCAGTTTTCAGTCGGTCATTTCGACAGGCTCAATGTCTGGATGAGGGAAATGCAGTGGAGAATGGAAGGGTTGCATTATTCTCAAAATAGGGAAGGTATTGTTACCGGACACTGAGCTCAGTCGAAGTGTCGGTGATTTATGATTTAAAGTGCTGAGGGATTGCTGTTGGTAAGAAGAGAAAAAGGCCCGTTTTCAGTCGGTCATTTCGACAAGCTCAATGTCCGGATGGGGGAAACAACACAAGAGAATCGGAACGTGGTTTGGATTTCGTGGTTCTTGTGTGAGCTAGTGTTGAAAAGAACAATATGGCAGTAACCCACCCGGACACTGAGCTCAGTCGAAGTGTCGGCGACTTATGATTTAAAGTGCTGTGTGATTGCTGTTGGTAAGAAGAATAAAGGCAGTTTTCAGTCGGTCATTTCGACAGGCTCAATGTCCGGATGGGGAAATGCAGAGGAGAATCGGAAGTTGGTTTGGGTTTCGTATTCTCTTTGGAGTAACGTTGAGAAGAATAATATTGTAGTAAATCACCCGGACACTGAGCGCAGTCGAAGTGTCGGCTACTTATGATTTAAAGTCCTGTGTGATAGCTGTTGGTAAGAAGAAAAAGAGGCCAGTTTTCAGTCGGTCATTTCGACAGGCTCAATGTCCGGATGGGGAAATGCAGAG
>CAZEMW010000094.1:0-8815 GCA_964513105.1 uncultured Fibrobacterota bacterium | reverse complement strand
CTCTCTTAGATTCCGGCATTGTAGGATATTTGAAACTGCATAGCAGACCTCCATGGGCGGCCGTCCGGATCGACGGCATCAAGCTTGGCGAAACCCCTGTCACACTATCACTGAAGCCCGGGGAATACGTGATGTCTCTGAACAAGAACGGTTACCGATCCGTTGAGAAAACCATACATATCGAGAGCTCGGACACACTTCTGAAGCGGGTTGAGCTCCACCCCGATTCCCTTTCCGCAGATCCCGCCATTGGGATGAATGAACGTATCGATAACAGGTGATTGGATCTGCAAACCATTCCGCCATTCTCGGATGCCTTTATTGCTTGGTTATTGTATATTGATATTACAATGACTTACACGGTATTGAAGAAGTGTGCCTTCGGGCTTTTCCTACTCGCTGTCTTATCGAAGAGTCTTTCGGCGGAATCGGACGGTACATCCTCGAGCCGTGCACGAACGTGGTTCGAATGGGGAGAATACGCACGAATCCTCGACAGCGTGCCGGCCTATCTCGATAAGGTGCCTGATTCGCTCAAAAAGGCGGAACTAAAGAAATATCTTGCCGTCGCCCGATTCGCCTCGGGATACCTCGGCCCTGCCCGAGAGACCTTCATTCAGGCGCTCAAACTGAATAGGAACATTGAGTTGGATGAAGAGTTCGTATCCGAGGAGATGCTCGATCTGTTCACTTCTACCCGGGATGAATACCTGAAAAGCGTGAAAGAACAGGCAATCCAGGATTCTATCCTTCTTCAAAGCCGACAAGAGTTGATCCGGCGGGACAATGTACTCGACAGTATCGCCCGTGTTGAGAGAAAAGTACGAAAACGTCGTTCGATAACGGCGGCCGTAACCGCCGGCGCTTTAACGGCACTTTTCCTTGCCGGGGCCGTTTATGATTTCAGCCTTTGCGTGGAAGCATTTGCGGATTATTCAGAAGCTCGAATAGCCGGGGACTTAACAGGGTATGAGGCGGCAAAGGAGCAGACTGAGTATCACGACGGTCTCTACGTTGGGTCGGCGGCCCTTTCCATTCTCAGCGCCGGCGTCACAACACTATTCTCGGTTGCCGCCCATCGGGCCGGGGGAGAGGAGGGGACTTCGAATTTCCGAGTACCGGTGATGGAAAAGGCAGGGCAGGCATACGGGAGTGATCTAGATGAAGCAATGCCGACGGACGAAGCTCCTCTGGACGGGGAGGAGAGATGATAAGAACCCGAATGCTGATCTTGTTCTCGGCGACGATAATCCTGAACGGTACCCAATGCCTGCACGATACAGGACTTCCTCTTCAAAACGATGCTCCCCAAATGACCCATTCGGCAGGTGATACGCGATTTACACAAGGGGTATTCTCGGATACCCTGATCTACCCTGATTCCGCCGTGTGTACTTTGTTGGTTCATGACCGGAACGATTCAATTCTGTCCGTTCCGGAGCAGAATGCACCTTGGCCCGGTTACCTGAAACAACCGGCCTTGAATTATGCAGAGAAACAGATCATACCGATTTGCACGGCGTCGGCCATGGGAATACGTTACTCCGGTACGTGGTATATCAAGGATAGATTCGGTATTCCGGACAGCATGAACTACAATGTCCTGCATACTGCCCGGGACCGGTTTCGAGGATGGAAACCTGATCCTTCTTACTGGGTTCCATACAATGAAAACTATCTAGGCAGCTCAATTGTCATTGATCGACCGCCCGACGGACCTTTGAATTTTTCGTTCAGTGAAGGGATGAAATACAACGTTACGGGAATGCATAGCCCCTATGTTCTTTCCGGGGATTTCGAAATTCATGTGAGCTATCGTTTGTGGAGTGAAGAGAGTCACGATACGGACTTATGGTTTGTTGTATCGACCGGTACCGATACGAGTTGGTTTATGCTGCAGGATAAATATGCGGGCATTCGGCTCGCCGGCGGGGGCGGAGCTGAGTGGGGAGATCTAGGTGAAGGTCAAACGCAATCGGGGGGATTGGATCAGGTCGGATTGGCTGGTGATCTGACGATTGCACGAACTAACGGCGTCCTAACCTTCTATCATAGACCGGAATTCGCGCTTGAATCCCATAGGCTTGGGGACTCGACTACAACAACACTATTTTCTTTTCCGCATGATAGTCTGAGAGTCCATGTGCGCTTTACCACCGATGACCAGGGCGTTCGACGGGGACCCTGCGTGATCCGCGAATACATGGTGTCAAAAGGAATGATACAGCGTTTGGAAAGGTAATCTATATGAACGGCAAGTCGTACAGAATTCGATGGTACCATGGCGGAGAACACGACGACTATGCGCTCGCCAAAAGGGGAATGCTTATAGGTGCAGCCTCGGAAAATGACATCGAAATCCCCGGGACGGTCGATATCGCAGCCAAAATAGAGTTTGATGACACGCAATATGTGGTCTCAGGATTCAAGCCCGGGACGATCGTGGTGAACGGCCGCAAAAAAAAGAGACATGTCCTTGAGAGGGGAGATCGCTTTGAGGTTTCGGGAGAGGTTTTTGTCTTTGATCAAGTTCCGCCGGGCGATGTCCCCTCTGCAAAACCCGAAACCGCGGCCTCAGTGGAGGACCTGACTCAGTTTGCCGAATTGGTCGCCCGGGAACGAGAGCTCGACAGCCTGTTGAGGAAAATCATCGATGCACTGCTGCGAACAGTTGGGGGAACTGATGCTTTCATATTCAAGCTGGATTCCTCGGGAAACCCGCAGGTCTTTGTTTCTTCAAACCCTTCCGGCGATCCGTCCCGTTTCAGCGATACCATAGTCCAGGAAACGATTCGACGGGGCACGGGCATTTTTATACCAAATGCATTATCAGACCCGTCCTTTAGCTCTGCAAGAAGCATTGCCGATCTGAATCTGATATCTGTTCTCTGTTGCCCCATAACCGTGGCCGGCAAAATGAGCGGGGTGGTATATGTCGGGTCCAAGAATGCAGCTGATTCTTTTGGTGAAGAAGACCTGAACATTCTAAAAGCATACTCCATGATTGCCGGGTTGCTGATCGATCATGTTGATTACATCGCGCGTCAAAATGAGGCAATTCGTCGTCTGGGGCAATCCTCAAATCATGGTGGAATAGTCGCCGAAAGTGAACAAATGATTCACCTGTTGCAGAATCTGGAATGCTATGCCGCCTCAACAATCTCAATTCTGGTCGAAGGAGAAACCGGCACTGGAAAAGATCTGGTTGCCCAGTATGTCCACAAGAAAAGCGCTCGCGCGGAGAAACCGTTCGTGGTGGTGAATTGCAGTTCGCTTCACGGCGAGCTTCTTGATTCCGAACTGTTTGGGCACAAAAAAGGGAGTTTCACCGGTGCCGTATCGGATCACACCGGGCTATTTGCGGCTGCGGAGGGGGGCACTCTGTTTCTTGATGAAATCGGAGAAATGGAAATCGGGTTGCAGGCCAAGCTCTTGAGAACAATCGAGACCGGGAAGATCCGACCGGTAGGGTCCACGAGTGAAGTCGAAGTTGATGTCCGACTCGTCTGCGCGACGAATCGAGACCTTTCTCAATCGGTGGAAAATGGGAGTTTTCGGAAAGACCTGTATTATCGGATCAATCAGTTTCGGGTAGAGCTGCCGCCGTTGCGTGATCGTGGTGAGGACGCAACTCTCCTTGCATACTATTTTCTCGAGAAATACCGGTCCGAGTACCCTTCGAAAGATGTGGTCGATTTCTATCCGGAATCACTCGGGCTCGTGGCTTCACACGAATGGCCCGGCAATGTTCGTGAGTTGTCCAATGCGGTTCATAAAGGGGTTCTGGCTGCGAAGGGGCCACTGGTGAAGATTGAGGTACCCTCCGCCGAGGAGGGGGCTCCGACATTTGAGCAGGCAACCCGTGAGTTCCAGAAACGACTGCTTCAGAATGCAATAAAGGCAACCGGGGGAAACAAAGAGCAGGCTGCACGCCGTCTCGGGCTCAGCAGGAGCACCTTTTTCAGGCATCTGGCAGCACACGGCATATAATTGCTGTTCGTAAAAAAGGCGTCTTATATTTGGGACTATAGATACCATATCTGAGACCAATTCCTTCTGCAGTTCCGCAAATCCGGGCACTTTGAAGGAATTGATCGGGCATATCGCTTGCGTGTATCCACGTAGAGCCGTTGCGGAGGATGATGTGAAAACAAACAGGGTGACCGACTTGAAATCAAACCTGCAGGCTTATGCCGCAGCATTTCTAATAATCGCCGGGTTCGCAAATGGTGTTTCGTGGGCAACCACGGCTGGAACCCTGGCGAATCTCGGTCTGCGGGATGTCTATGCCCGGAAAGGGGAAACTGTCCGGGTCCCGGTGGTTCTTTCTTATTATTCAGACGAGGAACGACAGAAAGTTGAGTCCGTGGGTTTCAAACTGGAGTTGAGTGAGTCTCACGGCTACAGGATTAGATGTCCAAAAAGGGACGATGCTGCAAGAGGTGAGTGGAGAACTTTTTGTGAGTCACAGTCTGGCGGACATAGTATTCATGTGATCGCGGATTCTCGCGAAGGCGGGCCACGATTTGAGTCAGGCACTGAAATCATTTTGGAGCTAATAATCGAGACCGGACCCACAGTGACAATAGGGGATACGTGCCGAATGCTACTCTCGAATGTTCGTGTTACCACGGACAAGGGAGATCTTCATGTCGGCTCCACACCGGGGACTATCCACATCGTCAAAGAAACTGAATCCTGTGATTTCTACCACGGGGTATTCTCTATACTGGACATGGTTTTCCACGAGAGAACCGGGAAGAACGGACGCTCGTGGGCTGAATTCGATGTCGACGGTGACAGTAGTCTGTCTGTGCGGGATGCAGTCTATCTCTCTCTCCATGAGGCGGCATTAATCAGTGAACTCCCCCTTTGTGCCACTTCCTCCGGAGAAGATGTCCCACATGTTGTCAAAGCCAGGGAAAGTGTTATCGAGATTTTGCCTCCCGAAAAGATCCCCCATTCAACAATTTACAAATATCACATCGTCGCAAGAAATATCAGAGGCCTGCTTGGGGCTGATATTTCTCTGAGGATTAACGACGGACTCATGTGGGACGGTCCGAAGAAAACAGAAATTCCCTTTCATCAGCTCAAAGCGGGAACGGATTCGTCAGACACTCATTACCGAATAGTATTCACTACTAATCTGCCGATTGATACCGACGATGAGATCAAAATTCTCGAGGTAAAAGTACAGCAGAACACCAACGAATCAGTCTTTTCTCAAGAGTCTTTCACTTATTACGTATTGGATACCGTACCGTCCTCGACGACTGAAATCCGGGGCCCTTCAGTAAGTAATGGAAAGTGGGTGCCGAGTTATACCGTCTCATCTTCACACGACAGGATAAACATAGCAGGCACGGGGACGGCGGGGAACGATGTCGAATACGACGTACTGGATTTACATGGACGAATAATCCTACGGGGTCGGCTCAATGGGACAGGGATTATGCACTCGCTGCCTCCGGCGCACTATATCGTCCGAATCAGGGAATCGTGGGGAGAGAGGCAGCTCCCGGTTGTGGTTCATCCGCACTAATCCGAGGTAACCGGAAAATTGGACTTGTCCCGCGGTGGCGGGATCAGTCACCGAAATGAATGCCGGGCAAAAGCCTGAGACGCTTGCGTGTCGTTTCATGAGAAAGAACCACGGTACGGCCGATTATGCAACCGACCGTTCCATGAAGGCTATTTGGGAAGTTCCCAGGCCAGTGGCCAAACTCCTTCCGGACTCGCTTCACCAAATAAAATGCGTACCGCCGCTTCTCGTTGCTCCGGAGCGAAACCGAACGATACTATAACCGCATTTGCTTCGTTGGGAATGGAGAGGGAATACGGAGTATTCGTTATCAGAATTATTCTTTTGTCGGGAAATTTGGCGAACAATTCTCGACTCAACGCCTCGGTATTCGGTACTGAACCACGCGAGTAGAAATTCGTGACCACAATTGTTTCGTAACTGCTCACTGTTTCGGCAATTCGTCCGCAGTCATCGTCGTCAATCGTGCGCCCTATTTCGAGCAGGCGGGCATAGGGAGCGCGTTTCAGAATCTTTTCGTATAACTGAATAGAATGGTTATTCGCGTTGGCCGGTCTTACCTGTTGTTGCTCGATGACCAGCAGCGAATCGCTTGGTTCAATTGGGAGGTCGTTTCTACGGTCGCGAGGAACAAGCGTACACCTGCGTGCCGCGGTTCTGGACACTGCAATAACCTGAGGATCACGGCAAACATCCTCCGGGCTTTCATCCCAACGGCTCCCCCAATGAAACAGACCGTACTCGTATTTCATTGATAGATTCCGATAGAGTTTGTCATCAAGGTCCTGCTCCGATATTTTGCCCTCGTCGACATATCTTTTGATCTCGGCAAAAGTCAACTCCACCAACTCATTGTCCGCTTTCATGAGCACGAGATCCGACCCGGCCGCCAGGGACATTGCACATGCTTGGGGAACACCATATCTGGAAGCAATACCTGCCATGGTCATGGAATCGGTAGTTATCACACCTTCGAAATGCATCTCTTCGCGTAGAAGGCCTGTTATCAGTTTTTCAGAAACGGTTGACACATTGTCGGGATCTATTGAGGGATAGATCGAATGGGCCAGCATAATCGTCGGCATGATGCCTTCTTCGATCAGAACGCGGTAGGGTTTTAGTTCGCGCTCCCACAGTGTTTCTTTGGGTATGTCGAGAACAGGGATCTCGAAATGGGCGTCCATAGGGGAATCGCCTCTTCCCGGGAAGTGTTTGCCGCAGGCTATCAAACCACCTTCTTGCGAGCCGAGGCAGGTTTCACGGGCGTACAACACAACGTCGTCGACTCTGTCTGAAAAGGACCTGGTCGAAATCTCGGGATTTGCCGGATTTATGTTGATGTCTACAACGGGACAGTGGGTCCAGTTCACTCCCACGGAACGTAGGATCCGCGCTTTTGCCAGAGCTATTTCATACACCAGTTCGGGATCACCGGTTGCGGCCTGACCCATTGGGTTCGGAAATATAGGGGTGTCTCCGAAGCTGATTTCATCCCCTGCGCCACCTTCCTGGTCGAGCGAAAAATGAAGCGGTATGGCTCCCGGTCGGGCCGCGGCAAGTTCCTGCAGCTCGCTGAGGAAAGCTCGATACGACTCACGTGTCGGTTCAGGGCCGTAGTGACCGGCATTGGGTTTGTAACCGCTTGTATCACTCAATTTAACGATGACACTCTTATCCTTTGGGTTCACATAACTACCGAACCGCTTGATGGAAGGCGTCACGCGGAATCCGCTGCAATGGTATTCTTTGATGCACCGACGAACGTGAGGCGTCAATATGACACCGGAAAGACCGAGGGTCATCAGGCCGCCAACCTTTTGGTCGGGTGTCATCCGATTGATCAGATTGTTTATGAACTGGTTTGATCTATCCGACATTTAGTGCTCCCCTATGTAAACGTTGGTGCGGCCTCACCGTGAGGCGTTGAGTTACTCTAATTTTTGACAAAGGCTGACTATCAAATCGAAAAAACGAGTGATACACAGTCCTGTCTGCAAGCGAAATGCGTGAAAAGACGGGTACCGACCGCAATAGCGGCGACCGGTACCGCGCAAATGATCTTCCAGGTTTTAGTATCGGTAGTGTTCAGGCTTGTAGGGGCCTTCCACAGGAATACCAAGGTAGTCCGACTGGTCCTTCGACAGTTTGGTCAATCTCCCACCCAGTTTTTCGACATGCAAGCGGGCGACCTCTTCATCGAGATGCTTCGGAAGCCGATACACCCCGACCTCGTAGGAATTCCGCCAGAGATCAAGCTGAGCAAGTGTCTGGTTTGCGAATGAGTTCGACATAACAAATGACGGATGACCGGTTGCACACCCCAGATTTACCAGTCTGCCTTCGGCAAGAACGAAGATCTGATTCCCATCGGGAAAAGTGTAGCGATCTACCTGGGGTTTAATCTCTTCTCGTTTGATACCCTTCCAGGCATTCAGCTTCGCAATCTGAATCTCGCTGTCAAAATGCCCGATGTTGCAGACGATCGCCTGATTCTTCATCTTGGACATATGCTCGGCGGTTATCACGTCCTTGTTACCTGTCGTGGTAACGTAGATGTCTCCTTCGGGGAGGGCTTCCTCCATGGTCGTGACTTCGAATCCCTCCATCATGGCCTGAAGAGCGCAAATGGGATCTATTTCGGTCACCTGTACCCGGGCGCCGAATCCGCGCATGGACTGAGCACATCCTTTCCCGACGTCTCCGTACCCGCAAATGACCACCGTTTTTCCGGCGACCATTACGTCGGTAGCCCGCTTGATACCGTCGGCCAGTGATTCGCGGCACCCATACAGATTGTCGAACTTGGATTTCGTCACGGAATCATTTACGTTGAATGCCGGGACAAGCAGTTCATTGCCTTCAAGCATCTGGTACAGGCGATGAACTCCGGTGGTGGTTTCTTCGGAAACGCCTTTCCATTCCTTAACCCACGCATGAAACTGATCCTTCTTCGCACCGACGATCTCGCGGAGCAGGCCGATCAATTCCTGCTCGTCTTCAGACTCGGCGGTCTGCTGAAGCAGTGTCGCGTCGCTTTCGGCCCTGTATCCAAGGTGCATAAGCAACGTCGCGTCACCACCATCGTCTACAATCAAATTTGGTCCCTTACCACCGGGAAACGAAAGCGCCTGATAGGTGCAGGCCCAGTAATCGGAAAGACTTTCGCCTTTCCAGGCAAATACCGGCACTCCTGCTTTGGCAACGGCGGCGGCGGCATGATCCTGAGTAGAAAAGATATTGCAGGAAGCCCATCGGACTTCAGCTCCAAGG
>CAZEMW010000093.1:0-8913 GCA_964513105.1 uncultured Fibrobacterota bacterium | reverse complement strand
TTTTATAAGCGGCTGAAAAATAATGAGTTAGCTCCTATTCGGACAGGCACTACTTAGGGACGCGCCAGTCCATGCGGTTTCGTGTAATGAATCGCGTGAGCCCCCGAAACCGGGGACGGACCTACGAAACCGGGGACAGCGGTGAACCGCAAACCGAGACCCGTGCCATGTCGCAGAATTGTGATCGGGATAACGTCGAGCGATAACAACGCGACGCTCTAGGTGCTGTCCGGTGGAATAATGCTTGCTATCTTAGTCTCTACATGAAAATCTCGTGTTCAGTTCTCGGCTTCGGCCTGAGTTGGACCCGAGGGGGAACCTTCGAAACAAACAAATGCAGGGACTCCTCTCGCTGAAAATGAATATGTATAAGTGAGGTTAAAGCAATGCGTTACTTTGTGAAAACTCTTCCGGGAGTGGTTCTTCTATTCGCCGGGCTCGTGTATCCTCAGGACTCCTACGATTACCTCGATCACCACGGACCCGCAATGAATGTGCTGCTCGGATGGGGTGCGGCGAGTGTCGTTTCGGGGGTTCCGATGGTCCTGAGTGATGACGATTTGGTCCGGAGTGCGGGGATTCAGAGCATTCTCTGGGGCTCGGTGAACACTACTCTGGCGATTCTCGGTAAGCGGGCGGATGCCCGTCTGGAACGCCCGATTGATCATCAAGCGAAAGCCGAAGATTTTCGTAAAGTAATGCTTATCAACGGATTAATCGACGTTGCCTATATCGGTTCCGGGGTTGCCATGATGGTTTTCGGCGAGAATGAATTTTGGCGAGGCGCGGGAGTCGGATTTACCATTCAGGGGTCATTCCTTCTTGGCTATGATTGGGTGAATTTCGGGTTAACCTTTCGATAGGTGGAATTATGTGCGGCAGGTTTGTCAGGAAAACTGATGTGTCTGTAATGGCCGAGCATTTTGACGCTTCCCGGGAAACCGATCTCGGGCCTTCGTACAACATCGCTCCCAGCCTCCCCATTGCCGTCATAATGGTCGAGGGGCAACGTCGGCTGGTCTCCATGAAATGGGGCTTGATCCCGCACTGGGCCGACGACCCGAAAATTGCCCACAAGCTCATTAACGCCCGTGCCGAATCGGTAGCGTCGAAACCCTCGTTTCGCGGTTCCTTCAGAGGCGGAAAACGGTGTCTGATTGCGGCGGACGGTTTCTACGAATGGAGAAAGGAAGGGAAGAAGAAAATCCCGATTTACATACATTCATCCTCCGGAAAACCGTTTGGTATGGCCGGGTTGTACGATTACTGGACCGATCCCCAGTCGGGAGAAGTAGTCGCGACTTGCACCATTATCACCACCGAAGCCCGGGGAGCGCTTCGTGAAATCCACCATCGAATGCCTGCCGTGATTGCCCCTGAAGACCAGTTTGACTGGCTTGACCCTGCATGTAAGGACCATGGACGACTGAAAGAAATGCTCCGGCCGTTTTCACCCGAAACGATGCAATGGCGCGAAGTGTCTGATGTGGTCAATAAGGCCGGGTACGACTCTTCGGAATGTATCGAGCCTTTGGCTTGATACATTCACATCGACAATTGGGCAATTAACCAAGCCGCCTTATCCGGAAGAATACCACGATTGTATTCCAAAACTTTGTGAGAAAAAACGCCCTTAGGGCCTAAAAGAGTGCGCCGAAGTCACACCGACAAGCTCTGCGACACCTTGTCCCGAGACTTTGGGAATTACCTCTGCTTCTTGTAAACTTCCCAGGTCGACGAGAGCAGCGTCTCCGCATCACTCTGTCGGGCTTTCCATCCCAGAAGCTCTGCAGCCCTGGCGGAAGTCGCGTATAGTTCGGCCGGATCACCCGGTCGACGAGCCACAACCTCGGCGGGAATTTCCTTGCCGGTTACCCGGCGTGCGGTTTGCACCATCTCCTTGACCGTGATGCCCGTTTCACTTCCGAGATTGACCGTGATGCTTTTGTCATTCTTCGCGATGTAGTCAAGGGCTCGAACATGTGCATTGGCCAGATCGCCCACATGTACATAGTCGCGTATGCAGGTGCCGTCGCGGGTCGGGTAATCGTCACCGAAAATATGCAGCTTCTCACGCATTCCGGCGGCTACCTCCATAACGACGGGAAGAAGATTGGCGGGGTTTTTCTCCAGTCCGGAAATTCGCCCTTTCACATCGTAGCCTGCGGCGTTGAAATACCGAAGAGCCGCAAAGCGGATTTCACGCAGGCGATCGTACCAGTGCAGAAACCGCTCTATCTCAAGCTTTGTAAATCCATAGTAATTCTCCGGATCACACGGATGTTCCTCATTAATCGGGAGGTGTTTGGGAGCCCCGTAGACCGCTGCCGAAGAAGAAAAAACGACATTTCGAATTCCGACGGAGGACGCGTTGTTGAGGATGTTGAGTGTCCCCGTTATGTTGTTCACCGAATACTTCTCGGGTTCCACCATCGATTCCCCGGCGGCCTTAAACGCCGCCAGATGGATGAGGGCATCGAACCCGCCTTTCATGACTTCGGAAAGTCGGGCAGCATCAAGAATGTCGCCTTCGACAAATTCAGCTTCGGAGAACAGATTCTCTCGCGCGCCGCTGGAGAGATTGTCGAAAACCGTCACCGTGTGATCCTCGTCGAGGAGAGCGGCAACTACGTGACTTCCGATATACCCGGCGCCACCGATAACAAGAACTTTCATTGGAAAACCTCCTCCGGACCGCAATGCCGTAAGTGTAAAAACAGAAGATCAAACAGCTCACACAACCGCAACCGCAGACTTCTGCAAGATTTGTCCCCGGAATTGACGGAAGTGTCTCGATATTCCGGAATACCCGTCTCAAAAATAGGCATTGCGTACCGATTTGTCCATTGGATGAGATTCCTCACAACGGGAAAGCAGATTTCCACAAATCCACCCTGCAGGAAAATTCAGCAGAGAAAAAATCTGATATATCGGCCGATTTGACCTGAATGGGTGCCCAAAGCTAAATTAGTTAGAAATCAAATTGTTAGTAATGCAACAAAATGGTTTCTGCATTTTTTGAAAGCAACTACTATTCCGAAGGTGAAATGCAGTGAATCAAACCGAAGGTCCGGCGTTTGCTATTATGCAAACTGTGCCCGTGTTCATGAGAAGTCTGTTCCATGATTTCGATCCGGCTTCGGTCGGTCCGGAACTCAATCGAACCCAGCTGAAGGCCATTATCATGGTGCACCGGGGTATGAACACGACCATGTCCATGCTCAGCAGGCTGCTGGATATAGAAAAAGGATCAACCACCACTCTGGTTGATGCACTTGAACGCAACGGGTTGGTGGAGCGGGTTCGTGATGTCACGGATCGTCGGACGGTCAGACTGAAATTGACCGAAAAAGGAACGAATTACGCTTTTCGGGGTGAGAACTCAATTCATCAACATATCGACCGGAAGCTCTCGGTGATGACCGTAGAAGAGAAGAAAGAACTTGTTGAAGCAATCGGGGTACTCAATCGGACTGCTCGTCGGATTACCGATGGGTAGCAGGCGGCGATACAGGTCCCGCGGATCGGGACGCATTAACGGAATTGTGCACGTTATGATCACAAATCGAGACGGCAACGGTAAGTGTCCGGGCCTGATATACAGTGTTTGCGTTGCGGCTTTCCTTTTGAGCCTGCAGGGGTGTGTGGGCCCGCGGTACAGTACCAGAGTTGACGAGTACATCAGCTTTGAGGATGCCTATGATACGTTGAGCATTGAGCAACCCCCTTCATTCTGGCTGCAGCACCCCGAGCTTGATTCGCTTATTGACCTGGCATTCGAACGAAACCCGAATATTCTAACTGCCTGGACTCGGGTGAAACAGGCACGAGCCGCGGGGAAGATTGCCGGGGCCGGGCTGTTTCCCGCACTTTCGGCCGGGGCGTCCGCATCTCGCTCCAAAGTCAGTACCATTTCGGCCGGAGGAGCCGGAAGTTCGGATCTCGGAGGCGATAGCCCCCCGGGACAGCAGGTCCCCCCGACCGGACCGGGCGGAGGACCACAGGGCGGGGCAAATGTTGTCGAAGAAACCCGCGAAGTAAACCAATTTCAGTCATCGCTTACGGCCTCCTGGGAAGTCGATCTGTGGGGACGATTGGTTCGTCGCCGGTTGGCCGCAAAATGGGATGCCGAAGCAGCGGAGGCCGATGCCCTGGCGATAAGTATAAGCCTTGCGGCTCGACTCACCGAAACCTGGCTGACGCTGGTTGCGCAACGACAAACGATCGACCTCCTTGAAGACCAACTGGATCTTTCCCTCAAGTTCGAGGAACTGACCAGGTTGCGCTTTTCCCAGGGGTTGACTTCGGCGATAGATCTGACTCAGCAGAAACAGCAGGTGGAAACCACGCGCGGGAGACTTACGCAAACCCGGGGCCGCGAAGAAACGCTGCAGCATCAGATGCAAACAATGCTTGGGCAGTTGCCCGGCGGGGATATGCATTTCGATACTCGTACTCTGCCGGGGCTACTGGAAATTCAGGTATCCGGGGTACCCGCGGATCTTTTCGAGCACCGGCCCGATGTCCGGGCCGCATGGTTACGACTCAAAGCCGCCGATGCACGTGCCGCAGCAGCCGTTCTGGATTTTTTGCCCTCATTGCGGCTGTCGGGGAATCTGTTCTCTACGGCGCAGGACATTGCCGATTTATTTGAAGAGTGGCTCTGGAGCATTTCGGCAAATCTGTCGCAACCGGTTTTTCAGGGCGGGCGAATACTCGGGAGCATGCGGCAGGCCGACGCCGCGGCACGGGTGGAGTACTTCAATTATCTGAATACCGCGCTCACCGCGCTGCGTGAAGTGCGCGACGCGCTGGTGCTGATTCGGACCCAGGAAACATACATCGAGAGTCTGGAAGAGCAGGAGGATGCGGCCCAAAAAGCGCTTCGATTGTCGCGCGAGCGCTATGCTCAGGGGGCTTTGCCCTATCTCCAGGTACTCACCGCTCTGCAGTCTCTTCAGAGAATACAACAGAACCACATAGAGGCCCGTCGACAGCTCCTTGCCTATCATGTGCAACTCTATCGGGCGGCCGGGGGTGGATTTGCGTTTCGGGGGAAACAACCGAAAATGCTGGAAGGAAACAGTGATGGCTGAACATTCAAGGATACGCAAAGTTCTCTTCCCGGCTTTGATCATCGTCGGGGCAGTTGTCGTCGCCGTTCTGCTGGTAATTGCGAGGCGGGAACCTCCACGAGCCCCGGCACGGACCCGGGCTCCCCTTGTCGAAACGATCAGCGTGTTTCCGGACACTCACCAGGTGGTATTGAGTGCCTACGGTTCGGTTGTCCCCGCCCGTGAGGTCCAGGTGGTACCGCAAGTCTCGGGACGCATTATCTGGGTAAATCCGCAATTCGTTCCGGGCGGCATAGTCCAACGGGGAGACTTATTGTTTATCGTCGACAGCAGTGACTACAATGTGGCTGTTGCGGAGGCCGCGTCTGCGTTGCAGGAAGCGCGGGCTCGTCTGGAACAGGAACAGGGCCAACAAGAGGTGGCGCGACGAGAGTGGGAGCTTTTTGAAGACGAAGTAGACACGGCGGCGGCAAATCGGTCTTTGGCACTGCGCGCCCCGCAACTTGAGAGCGCACGCGCAGCGGTTTCCGCCGCGGAAGCCAGGCTTAGTCGGGCCCGGTTGAATGTAGAGAGAACAAGAGTCCGGGCCCCGTTCAACGGATTTGTAAGAAACGAGAATGCCGAAGTGGGCCAACTGGTTTCGGCGCAAAGCCCATCGGGAACAATCGTAGGAACGGATTCATACTGGGTGCGCGTTGCGCTACCGGAGGAGAGCATTCCATATCTGTCCATCCCGGGTATCACCTCAGACACCGGATCTGCCGCGGTTGTACGGCACGAGGTGGGGGCACGGGATATCAGGCGCGACGCACGAGTTAAGAAGCTTTTCGGGGATGTGGAGCCAACCGGACGGATGGCACGAGTTCTGGTTGAGATTGAGGACCCGCTTGGCCTTCGCGATCCGGAGCGCGGCGAGCAAACGTTCATGCCCCTCCTTATTGACGCATATGTCGAGGTGTTCATATACGGATCACTGATGGATTCCATCTATGCCGTACCACGAACAGCATTGCGTAATGGAGATCAGCTGTATCTGTTTGGCCCGGACAGCGCATTGCATGTGGTCACGCCGGAAATCGCCTGGCGCAGCAAAGACAGTCTCTATGTTTCGTCCGGAGTGACGTCTGAAGACAAGATTTTAACGAGTGCCTTGACGGCACCGGTTGAGGGTATGCGGTTACGTAGTGAAAGCGACGGCTCAAGTGGCAAGGAGACTGGATCGGGGGACGTTGCCGATGAATGAGGTGCAGGCGAAACAAGCGCGCGGTCCCCTTGCATGGATGGTCAACAACGGGGTTGCCGCCAACCTGATTATGGGGTTAATGATCATTGGTGGATTGCTGATGCTTCCGACTATCAAGCAGGAGGTTTTCCCGGAAGTCACCCTCGATCAGGTCGTGGTACGTGTTCCGTATCCGGGGGCCGGCCCGGAGGAAGTGGAGCAGGGAGTCGTATTGGCGGTTGAGGAGGCGATTCGGGGGATTTCGGGGGTAAAGGAGGTCCGATCTACTGCTTCCGAGGGAGTCGGGCAGGTCACCGCCGAGCTGTACACCAACGCCGACGACGACAGGGCTCTGAATGACATAAAAAGTGCGATCGATCGCATTACTTCTTTCCCCCAGGATGCCGAGGAGCCTTCGGTAAGCATTCTCACTCCTCTGCGTGAGGTCGTTTCTCTCATCCTCCACGGGGACCTTCCACCGGAGCAGCTCAGAGCCTCGGCCGAGCAGATTCGGGAGGAGCTGCTGAGCCGCGACGATATCACCCAGGTTCAGATTGAAGGTCTTCCCGCGCCTCAGCTTACCGTTGCGATTCCTCAGGAGAGCCTCCGACGACATAACCTCACCCTGCGTGAGGTCGCCAACATTATCGGGGCGGCTTCAGTGGATTTGCCCGGCGGCGCCATAGAGACCCCGACCGGCGAAGTTCTTCTTCGGACCACCGAACGCAGAAAGACAATAGAAGAGTTCGAAGGCATAGCCGTCGTTGCCGGAGAAGCCGGGAGTAGAATCACGGTCGGGGATCTGGGCGAGGTTTACGAAGACTACACGGAGCAGAATCGGGAGGCCTATTTTAACGGTGAGAGGGCGGTGCGAATCACCGTGTTTCGTATCGGGGAAGAAACGCCTCTTGAAGTATCGGCGGCGGTGCAAGAGTATATCGAGCAGAAAAGAGGCCGACTTCCGGGCAGGCTGAAACTTGAGCTCTGGGATGATTCCTCCGAGATATTCGCCGATCGAATTGGGCTTCTGGTAAAGAATGGAACAATTGGACTGCTGCTTGTCCTGCTCATTCTGGGGCTTTTTCTCAAACTGCATCATGCATTCTGGGTTACGGTCGGTATGGGGGCGTCGTTCTGCGGGGCATTTCTGTTCATGCCGGCTCTGGGCGTAACAATAAACATGATATCTCTGTTCGCCTTTATTCTGGTCCTCGGGATTGTCGTTGACGATGCAATAGTGGTGGGGGAGTCGATTTTCAACCAGCAGCGAAAAGGGAACGGTCCGTTCGCCGCCGCGGTCGAAGGCGTTCGGGAAGTGGCGGTTCCGGTCACGTTCTCCGTCCTGACCACGATTATTGCCTTTGCACCGATTCTGATGGTGCCGGGGTCGCTGGGTATTCTTTTCGCCAATATCCCACTGATCGTGATTCCCATTCTGACACTCTCGTTGTTCGAATCACTTTTCATACTGCCCTCGCATCTGGCCCACCATGATAAGGAACCCAAGGGCGGACCGATTGCCTGGGTGAATAACCGCCAGGAACGAATCGCCGCCTGGCTGGAGCGATGGATCGAGTCAAAGTATGTTCCGTGGCTTCGTAAGGTGGTCGCACTTCGGCGGTATACCCTCGCGGGAGCGCTTGCGATTCTGATAATAGCGGTCGGGATGGTGCGTGGAGGCATCATCAAATTCCTTTTCTTCCCCAAAATCGAGGGAGATACCGTTACCGCAACGATTGAACTGCCGTTTGGATCATCCCTGCAACAGACACGGGAAGTAATCGATAACGTCACCCGTGCGGCAACAACCCTACGCGACTCCCTTGAAGCCGATTTCGAGAGTCCTCTGGTACGAGGGGTTTACGCCGAAATCGGCAACCGAAGGGTCGGTGGAGGGCCGGTACCCCAGGGGGGCGGTGGAACTGCCAATATTGGATACATAACGGTTGAACTCGTTGCACCCAGCAAGCGAGATATGTCGTCGCGGGAGTTCTCCCAGCTCTGGCGCCGGTATGCCGGTGAGATTCCCGGCGTCGAACGACTGTCGTTCGATTTCTCCATTGGTCCGTCGGGCGGCGCGGCATTGGCCGTAGAACTTTCTCATCCCGATAATGATATTCTTCGACGAGCCGCGGAGCGTTTCGCTTCCGAAATGGGCGAATACACCGGCGTATTTGATATTGACGACGGCTACGAGCAGGGAAAAGAACAGATCGATCTGGAGCTGCGCCCCGGAGCGCGAGCGCTTGGCATCACCGAAGGGGATCTTGCCCGGCAGGTACGGTTTGCCTATTTTGGAATTGAAGCAACCCGCCAGCAGCGTGGACGTGACGAACTACGTGTCTATGTGCGTCTCCCGCTCGAGCAACGACAGTCTGAGTTCTCTCTGGAAAACATGATTATACAGACTCCTCGGGGAGGGGAGATTCCTCTGGGACAGGCGGCCTACATTGGACGAGGTCGATCGTTTACCTCGATCAGCCGCAAGGACGGCAAACGGGTGGCCACCGTCACCGCCGATGTCAATCCGGCCGTGACCAACGCAGAGCAGGTGTTTCAGGACCTGGTGCAAAACAGTCTCCCCGAACTCATACAGGATTATCCCGGCCTCGCATA
>CAZEMW010000092.1:588-8941 GCA_964513105.1 uncultured Fibrobacterota bacterium | reverse complement strand
ATGGGGGCGAAAAGCGCCCGTATTAATTCTTGGCAATTGTCGGTCGCCACACTAGCGCCTCTTCCGAAAATCAGCGATGTGCTTGATACCGAATGATCGAATACTTCGACAAAACCTGAATGAGACGAATGCAGAGTGTATTCACCAGTTGAGCAATGCAGTCGGGTCAATCGCGTGTCCGGAGGAGTTGGTCGCTTAGTTGTCGGTCGGGGCACCGGCTCTATTAATTGCATAGGCATTGCTGTGTCGGTGTCGAATGCCGTCACATTTTCGATTAAACGCGATTTCCTGCTTCCTGAATCACCACAATTATTTTTCTGAGGCTGAACCGCGTTTAGCCGGATTCGACATCCCGCGACGCAAAACGACGCAAGACTATGTATATCTCGCTCGGGGAGCTATGGGAGCCGCCGTCTTCCTGTCGAAGCTCATCGCGAAGAGGAGCTCGAGAGCCGCCGGGATGAGAATGAGTATAAGCTTTCGGACAATCCCTAAGAGAGGATAGCCATATGCCGGAAACGCCACTTGAACTGTATCGGAAAGCCTACAGGCTGCACTATCGTGAGAACAAGCCCGATGATGCGGCACGATTGTACCAATCCCTCATCGAAGATTTTCCGGAATCCCATGTGGCAGGCTATTCTGCTATTCAACTGGAGAAGATTCGGGTGGAAGAACACGGTCGCCACCCCCGGCAAAAATCAGCAGCGCTCAACGGAACGGCAGTTGTGCTCCTCATCGTGGTGATATTGGGCATGATCGGGGTTGCGGTCTATTTCATGTTCGAAATCGATGCACTGCAGAGTCGGATAGAGCGTTCTCAGGCACTGTCTACGGCTATAGGAGGTCTGGCTACCGGACAGCACGCAGAAGCCATCCGTACACTGGAACGACTGAAAAACGAAAAGCCCTCCGATCCTACTCCGTACATTCTCATAGCCGGCGTGCACAAGGGGCGGCAGCAATTCGATTCGGCTCGAAGCGAACTGGAATCGTTCCTGAGGATCGTACCGGGCGATCCCGCCGCTACCGCACAGATCGCCCGAATTGATCAGGCCGAGCAAGTCCATCTTCGAGCGGTGGGGTTTTCCGTGAAGGAAGAACAGGAAGCCAAAGAAGAACCCGAGAAAAAACAACCTGAGCGCAAACCGGCACCGAAAGCAAAGCCGGGTAATCGTCAGGTCAAACCCAAGCTTCTTGTTGATCCAGACAGCCTGACCTTCTTCTAGGAACGCTTTATCCGTGCTTCTGAGCGAGAATCGACCAAAAACTTAGTCGGCGACGGGGCACTACAGTGTGTTTATGCGAGAGTCTACCAACGCAGGATGATGAACTGTGCGGGGCGACCTTTTCTGAAGCAACCGCCGGTGTTCCGGCTTGAAGGTGAGTTTTTACTATGAATAGTCTCCAGAAAACGGTGCGGCGAAATGTCGAGGATGGATACGTTCTGGATTGGTCCGGCGAATGGGTTGCGCTCGAGCGAGCCATCGCCCGGGATATTGAAGCCCGGGCTCACTTGAGCATTGGTGAAGTCTACCACAATGGTCGGTGGGTCCTTCTGGAAGAGATCAAATCGGAAGAAGATCTGGATCCGCCGCCCCAGCCCGCTCCCTCGACAGCACAACCCGAGGATGAATCCGATCCTCTTGCCGATGAAGACACCGTTACGCTTCGGGTTGCCTCCGACGAACAATCAACTCGAACTCTTGATGCCGCCGACGACCCACTTCCCGCCGAGCCTACGGAAGAAGGAGTTGAGGAGGACACAACCCAAATCTATTGCGAAGAGCAGAACTATAACTCCAAGGTTCTAAACTCACCTTCTCAAGAGACGCGGAACGACACCAGACCGATTTCCGTTCCGGGACGTCCCGACACCGTCCTGGTAGAAGTTGTGCTTAATGAGAGTGCGGACTCGAATGAAGAGTCGGGAAAAAACACCGAAGAGGATGGAATCCCGGATATCTCTTCCGGTCTCGACAAGATTTTCGACGAGAAAGTCATGTCGGAAGTTGAGAAGAATCGGGAGTCTTTGGTTCCAAAGGCCGAAACGGAGTCGGAAAACGATATCGATGAGTGGGAACAGTCAAGAGCCGGATGGAAGCTGGCGGTCATCGTTGCGGGAGCCTCCGCGGTTGCCGTGGGTGGAATAACCTACGCGTTGGTGCGCTTCGTTTTCTAGTCCGTCGGTAAACGTTTCCCGCTTTTACCCTCTGCAGCAGAAACATCCTTTCCGTATTGCTTGTTCTGTCGATCAGATCTCCCGGGGGGATTTGAAACAACAGGGCTCCCGAAGTTCTCTGCGTTCATGCCCTTCCTGATTGAATGAACTCGAGAACTTTCGAGATCTGGGTTTCTTTTTGAAAGTATCTTCGCATTCGTTCCCGGCCTCGTCGGCCCATGATCGGTACAAGACGGGGGTGCCTGACAAAACGACCGACGTTTTCGACGAATGCTCGGATGTTCCCTTCGTCAACAAGATAGCCCGATTTTCCTTCTTCGACAATCTCGGGTATACCTCCGGAACGCCAACCAACAACGGGGAGCCCGTGTGCCGAAGCTTCGGCTACGGATCGACCAAACGGTTCGGCCGACGATGCCGTGACAAACAAATCATGCTTCTGATAGACCGCATCTACATCGAGTGTTTCTTCTTCGATCGAAACAATTGACTCGATCTTGAGCCGTGCTGTCTCTTCACACAATTCCCTTCGGTAATCCGGATCCCAATATGACGTCGGGCCGACAAGGGAAAGACGAATTGATTCAGCTCCAAATCGTTGAGCGGCCTGCTTCAATACTTCAAGCAATTGATCACATCCTTTCCAAGGCACAATACTTCCAAGGTAAAGAAGGCGTATCGGCCGGCGCGGTGTAAGCAATTGATCCTTCATTTCTATACGAGGGGTACCGTTGTGAATAACAGAGGCCGTGGCACCAATCCTTTGAGGAAGGCCGACCCGAACGGCTTCCGAGATGCAAATCGCGGAGGTTTCAGTTGCCGGATACAGCATCGTGTATAGTTTGGGGGGAAAGCTTTCGGGAGCAAATATCTCACGGAAGTGCAGTACTTTTCTTCCCCGGAACCCGAACCGATGTGCCAGGAGCAGAGCGATATGAGATTTGGGGACATTTGCATGCGTTACTGCAGGGGTCAGGCGTCGAAGCAGCCGGGTCAGCCTGAGCACATGAATAACATATGAGAACAGCTCCGGTATGTGATATGCCAGGCACCAGCCACCCATAGTTCGCCGGATATCCTGCATTCTTCTTCCGCACGGGATTACATGACAGGTAATACCTAGTCTGCGGGCACACGCAACGAGAGTACCCCTTTCGGATGTGATCAGGTATGTCTCAAACCGATGCCGTGCTCGGTCCATGAGCTCAAGGAGCGAGTACTCCGCACCACCCATGTCGGCCGCCCAGAAATTCAGAAAAACAACGCGAGACTTCTCAGGGGATTTCATTGGTAGCAATTCCTCACCCCGGATATCGTGAGTAGAGCCGACAAACACGACCATAGGCATTCGCTATCCGTCGGCGGGTAGCGCGCCGATTGGACCAGACAGACTCTAACGCCTGCGCAAGCCGACATACGTTTCCCGGATCAACCAGAATACCGCATGATCCGTTATCGAGTATTTCGGGTATTTCTCCAGTCGCATAGGCAACGACAGGGATGCGGTGAGCCATTGCTTCAAGCAGCACAATGCCGAACCCTTCGGTGCCTGTCTGGGTTTCCATGGAAGTCAAAACGAAAACACCGGCTTGGCAATAGATGAGCTTTTTCTCGTCCTCGCTTACTTCCCCGGTTAAGGCAACCTTGGATGCAATATGGAGATGTTCCGAGGTCCGGGTAAGAAATTGTCGCTCCGGACCATCCCCAACGATAGTAACCGTCCAGGGATTCGAGTGAACAATGAGAGAAAGCGCTGCGAGGAGATCACGGTGTCTCTTGTGCGGAACCAGCCGACCCACTGAGAGTATTTCGTATTTGTTTCGTCTCGACAGTTTGTCGCCTGGTATGCTTTTCACTACTATGCCGGGCGGACGAAGCCGGACCGGCCGACGAATTCCTCCCGCACGGAGAAGTGATTTGGTATATGTCCCAAGGGCATAAACGATCTGTGCGTTCGAGAGCACTGTTCGGAGAAACAGGGATTTGAGGCCGAAAGTGCGAAGAGCGAGAAGTTCGGTTCCGTAGGTGTACACCCGGTATGGAATGTGATGCAAGGTGTGAGAGAGCCACACCGGTATGGCTGCGTATACATTGCCGCACTCAATATGGTTGACGCTCTTCAGGCGATGCCTCAGCCTGAACATCGCTAACGCAACAGAAAAGAGCAGACGTCCTTTACCGGCCACGGATGAGGCGCCGATGTAGATAATGCGTGCTTTGGTTTGTACGGCTTCGCTTTGCTCTCTTTTGTCCGGCCCGGGGGCGAGTATGATATCATCCTCACTGTAGTGGTCCAGCGTTATGGAATGAAGATAATGCTGAATACCCCCTTTGGACGGTGGGAAATCCAATGTTATCAGTATCTTCATACCTCTCCCCCTACTGTTCTCGGATGATTGGTATGCACCCGAATCCTTACCAGAACACCGTTCCAGAACCAGAAGTAGACATCTCCGGGGAAATAGTGAATGTGGGTTCCGGTAATGCTCATAATCGCAAAGACGATATTCAGAATTGTAATGCCGCGGGCCAGGACCACATGAGAAGGATTGGATGTGTGGTCCATCGTGGTGAAACCAGTCTTAATGAAGTAGGCAAAGATCCCGACGATGAGCACCAATCCGGGATATCCGAATTCGGCCAGGTAGGTAAAGTACAGGGAGTCGGCTTTCAGAGCTCCCAGCCCTCTTCCGAGAAAAAAGTTGACCGGCTGAAATGAAGTGTCCAGAATGAATCGCCAGAGGACAAAGCGCGAGAGTAGTGAATATTCGCCCAGGGGCCGCTCCAGTGCCTCGACCCGTTGGGCAATCAGCACATCTACAAACTGATCATTAGGGAGAATACGGGAGAAGAGTGTAAAGAATTCGGAAAGCCCGAATCCGGCGAAAACGGTTGCACTCAAGAATGCATAGAGAGCGTACGTTGCTGCAAGAGCAACCAATGCCGATATTCGTTTTCTATTACCCCTTATTCTATATATAAGGGGAACCAGGGCGAGTGTCGCCAGCATGCCGGCCCAGTTCGATCGTACCGAGGTGATGAGAATGGCCCCAAAAAACAGAGGTAACAGTACCCAAAGCCAACGAAGCTTTCTTTGCGGGTATATACCCGTCACGATTAGTACCCCGAGAATCGAGAGCTGAATAAAATCGGCGAATGCCACGGGGGCCTGGAAGAATGAGAAAGGGCGGGCTCGTCCGTCGATGAAGAGCGTTGTGAATTGAATCGCATTGAACCATGCCTTTTCGGCCTCTGAATACCCGATGTATAGCTGCCAAAATCCATAGAGAGAAGACAGCACCCCGACGGCGATGGTTATAATCCAGAATCGTCGAAGGTGACGGACGGAGAGTCCATAAGAAAGGCCCAGGTAGAACAAGAGAACCATCGGACCGTACAGCTTCAGTTTCGCAAGGGATTCGGTCAACGGCAAGGTGTTTGCCACAACGGAGCGAAGAATCATGTACCCGAAGTATACGGCTACGACGACTTGAACCTTGGATATGCGTCCGCGGGAATGAAACAGGGATTCACGCTGTGCAAGGATGTGGGCTGGAATCATAAGAAGCAGGATCAGTTCGCCGATGGCGATGAGGGGATCGACTCCGGGGCGATTGTAGGCCAGATAATAGTACCTTCGAAGATAGGGAACAAACGGCAAAGCAATGAATACTACGTACAATCCGGATACCGGGACCCGCAGGAGGGGGTAGCACAGGACGGCCCCCAATAGAACCAGGAATTCGATCCTCTCGGGTATATGTACGATGAAATACCCCAGGAAATGGCCTGCTGCAATCAGAGCGAGCAGGGCCCCCCATCTGCCGGTGTTGGTTGTTGCTTGAAGTTCCACGTTCTACAATTCGATTCAGTTGGTCGAAAGACGCCTAAATCATTCTTTCCACGAGAGCTTGCCGGTTCCCTTGAGAAACTCTACGGTCCTGTCGCCCGGGAGAAAAGCATAATTGTGGCAAAACCACAATGACCATCTTGTGCGTGCCGGTTCGAAACGGTGGATCTGAGGAGGATCGGGAGACGGCTGTCTTTGGTGCTGCCGGTGGTTATTTCGGTTCCGGGCAACGTACTTATCCGAAGACGCGAGACGGTCCCGGTGATAAAGAGCGGTAGAGTTTCTCATATGATTCGGCGATGGCGCTCATATCGTACCTCCTCCCGACATAGCGTCGCGCATTCCCGGAGATTCGTTTTCGGGTTTCCGGCGATCTCAACACGCTATGGAGGGACTCCCCCATGGAATACTCATCAGTAAGTATACCATTATAGTTGTGTCGGATGATCTCAAGTGCGCCGGCGTTTCGGTAACTGACCACCGGAGTACCGCAGGCCATGGCCTCAATAAACGGCACCCCAAACCCTTCATACGTAGCGGTACACCAAAACACCCAGGCCGCACGGTATTCCTCGATGAGGCGCTTGCGTGAAACGACCCCGATGTATTCCACGCCTACTCCGTCACACGGTTGCGGACCGACAACAACAAGGCGGGCTTCCGGGATTCTGGGCTGGATCTCCGATTCAAAAATTCTGAGTGCCAGGCGACCGCGTTTGCGGCTATCCAGATTACCAATAAAGAGTATCCTCGGATGTTTCGATTTCTCGGTTCCGGGATTGAAGGTGGTAAGGGGGATACCGCATGGGATTACCTTTCCGACGGTGGGCAACGAGCGGGTGGTGGCCTTAGATATTCCAATCGATACTCCTTTACGAAAAACGGAAAGCCACTCGAACCCGTAGAAAAGTAGCTGTCGAAGCATTCTTGTAAGCGAATAGGCGTGTACGCATTCATTCAGTGCCGACCCGTAAAACGTCCTGACTCGACGAGAGTCTCCCGGGCAGAGGTAATCGTCTCCATGGTAATGCAGAATATCAAAGTTGAAAGTTCGTAGCTTTGCGAAGCGGATTGCCGGCTCAAAGGTACGCAGCAGCTTATTTCGGCTTTTATACCTGAGAAGCACATGCCGGTATCGGGCATCCGAGGGATTGGGGCTGAAAGAGAAGACGGTAACAGTATGTCCCCGGTCTTGAAGGGCCTCGGCGAGGTAATGTACTTGACAGGAAACACCGTTGGGTTTATCCGAGGGTAGGTCTTTGCTGAAGAAGGCTATTTTGAGGCCCGGTTTTCCATCCATATTCACTTCTACACGAGTATTCCGTACACAAAGGTTCAGAAAAGCAGGAATTTGCGATACCTGCAACTACCGAAAAGCAGCGCGAGAAAAAGCACAAAGGGTGACATCGCGTATGCAATGAGAAGGGGTACGCTCCCGGGAATACCAACAGCTGTTCCTCTGATCTTTCGAGAAACAACAAACAAAAGAAGCAGCAAATGTCCGAGTGTTGTATACTGAAGCCGCTCGTTCCGAGAAAGAAACTTTCGACCTGCTCCGGTGAAAACGGCGGTGGCCCCGGCCAGATATGACCCCGAGAGCAGCCCGATTCCGGGCGGGATCGGGCTTTGAATATATCGGCGGTATTCCACCGGATGCTTCTTGAACAGTAGCGGGTCGTATCGTCGATTCCAACAGTTTTTCAACAAATCCCACGGTTCTCCGGACCGAACCAGATGCTTCACCCGGACTGCGTGGCTGTAGTGGATTTCCAGTCCAAACCGAAGAATGGTAAACGCAAGATCCATATCCTCTCGCTGAAACGCGAAACGTTCATCGAACATTCCACACATTCGCAGGATCCGTGTGCGATAGAATATGTTGTTCGTTCGGTACCCCTGCTTTTCCAGACGGCGGTATTCCGGGACGGCATATGATCTGTTGTCGGTTTGTTGTATTGTAGTTGCCCCTTCGACACCGGCAATATCGGCGTTTTCCCGAAAGCAGGTGAGCGCATTATGCGCCCACAAAGGCTCCGGACGACAATCATCGTCTACAAATGCAACAATCGGCGCCCCGGCAAGTGATATGCCGAGATTGCGTTTCACCGGAATGCTCTTGTCATATACTGTATGCCACTTGACGGAGGTGTACTGATGAGCCAATGTGCCCGGCGGGTAGTCACACACTACAATAATCTCACTCCGTTCCACCTTCGATATTGATGTGAGCAAAGCCCGGAGACATCCCGCGATGTAGTCCCGGCGATGCGAAGCTATGATCACGCTTAGTTCTATATCCGTCTTGTCGCTCGACACAAGTG
>CAZEMW010000092.1:0-578 GCA_964513105.1 uncultured Fibrobacterota bacterium | reverse complement strand
CTTCTACCCATACCCTGACGACCTTTTCACGAAGAACGTCGTCGGAAATCCGCATTGAGAGTATGAACCCGTTACGGCCGTCGTGCACAAACTCGAGATGTGATTCAATCGGGGAAACAAATACAAGACACCCACGGGCCATCGCCTCCAGGACCGCAAGCGCATGGCCTCCTTCATAGCGGGAGGTTGATAGAAGATATGGACAATTCCGGTATACCGTGTCCATGTCGTCCATGGATACTGAGGGATATATGGATATCGCTTCCCGAGAGCAACGATTCTCTATGGCACGGTAAATCTCCTCCGAACCACCGGAACCTACCAAACTGAGGTGAGCCGTCGGTAGGTGATGATGAATTTCCTCGAACAAAGCAAGACTCGAAGACAGATTCTTACGCCACCCCCACGCGCCGATGCAGAGAAACTGAGGAGGGGGAGGCGAATCAAAGTGACGGTGTCGCAGGTCTCCGGCGGCAACGCCGTTGGGCAGGTACATGAGTTTTGGTTTCGTGTGGGGATATTTCTTTCTCATCCTGCGCATTTCATCGACAGTGCCGCAGAGTATACCTTCGCTGTAC
>CAZEMW010000091.1:0-8948 GCA_964513105.1 uncultured Fibrobacterota bacterium | reverse complement strand
GGCCAGGCTTTTACCGGGGCTTTCTCCCGGTAAAAGTGGCCCCAATGGGCATCAGAAATACCAGAAGCGCCCCTCGGGTTTGAAATCCCGTTACAACAACTGTATGTCCCGGACTTCAGTCCGGGAGAGTACGCTGAGAAAAAGGAGAAAACCGGCACTCACACGCAGTTAATAGTAGACCCGGCACTGAAGTTCCGGCCAAACGCAGTTAATTGTGGACCCGGTGGGCAGTAGACACACAAGGATGTCGCATCGACACAACATTGTAAATAACAACGCCATTAGGGCCTGACTCGGAATTTCAGAAGACATCCACGAACACTTCACCCAGCAGGCCGGAAGGGCGCCCGTTCATTCGCAGGTAGTTGTCTACCGTATTCGTTGCGCGTACGGTTATTTCGTTTCTTTTCTGGGTACAGGCGGCCGTTATGTCCACTTCCATGGGATGCCACTTCAGTATCCCAAGAGGTGTATCGTTGATCGTTACATCCACCGGTCCCGATGTTTCGGAAAAACTGAGTACCACTTTGTCGTATTCCGAAGGCACTTCGAACCGCTGGCTGTACACGCATGTGCCACTCATGTACGGAAACCCGTGTTTTGTCCATGAATCGTAATCCGCAGAAGTTACCGCCGAATCAATGGCCCATCCGCGAGTTCCTTTCACGATGGAGAACGCTCCGGTGATTACGGGGGGATATGCCATGAGCTGCGGTTCGGCCGTCGATACCGGGGTTCGGATCGTTACCCGGTTGAATCCGATAAGCAGATTCTCATGGAGATCGTAGCAAAGCGAACGTGAAAAGGGATCGATAGGGAAGGGAGATTCAACCTCTTGCTCTTCCGACCGCCGTTTCTTAGGATTCAACGGGTCCGTCGGCGTGACAAAATTTCCATTGATTGATACCTCGTAGATATCCTCACCGGTGGGAAGATGATTTCCCTGCGGATTGAGAACACCCATTACCATACGGCAGGATTTCGGTGGTTCCTTCAACTCGAAATAGGCTTCGGAGTAGTGTGAAAACCCTCCCGATTCCCTGCTAAGACCGATCCTTGTGTTCCAGTTGGCCAGAGGTAGCACATTGCCGGTCTCCGGTT
Source organism: uncultured Fibrobacterota bacterium (assembly GCA_964513105.1). Taxonomy (GTDB): domain Bacteria; phylum Fibrobacterota; class Chitinivibrionia; order Chitinivibrionales; family CAYFVL01; genus CAYFVL01. The sequence continues at coordinate 7,847 of CAZEMW010000091.1, read as the reverse complement.
TGAGATCCCACTGGTTTTTGAGCACGATACGATAGTTGCGCTGTTTTCTTCCGAATGTCACGGCTGTTGGTCGATTATCTTCTTCATCCGACCCGGGTATTTCCTCTTCGGAATCTACGATAAGAATAGTATCCAGAGGACCGAAGGTGATCGAGAACGAGCCGTTCTCCTCCGATTCTCCGGATTTCAGACTGTAGGGTCTGCCGGTTTCAGAATCGATATAGTAGAGGTGCCGGCTCGATGGAATCTCTATTTCTGCGTAGTGGTCCTGCTTTCTGGATACATTGTGAAACAGATACAGGGCGTGACCGTCGGACGAATACTTTGAAACGGTGATATCCCTGCTCGGCTTCTTGTTGACCGTAATTCTAGCAGGGGCGTACGTGTCGCCCATAACCTGTCCCAGGTCCTCGGACGCCACCACGTGTACGTATTCCGCTTTTTTGCGCAGTTTCTCTATTCGTTCGGTGAAGGTTGCCGTTATTCCGTCTTCAAGCGACCCCTGCACCATGTCGTCGAGGAAAACCACTTTTCCTTTTTTTGTCGCAATTTTATCCAGGAACAGGAATATGCTCTTGTTGATCAGTCTGGTAAAGGGGACTATGATTGCCTCATAGTTGCCTTTGCGTATCCTGTCCAGTGTCCCGAATTCTCCGTTCGTTCGCACCGAACTCGACAAAAGAAGCTCCTCGGTGACAATATCGAACGGGATCGACAGCCTCCGAAGCTCCATCAGTGCGCTCTGGAGACTGTCCAGCTCGTGACGTGTTTCTTCGGAACTCCACGGGACGTAGTCTGCATTGACAGAGGATGTCGGCATGAGAAGTGCTACCGGACGCGTCTCGTGTGTGTCTTTCATCAAGGCGTTCATGCGAGCCGCATATGAACACAGGCTATGCATCTGATTCCAGGCCGGGTGGTACCACGATGGATTGTAGGGAGTGCGTACATACGAACGCGGTTCCAGATTCAGAAAGCAACCGTCGATCAAAATACGCGATGAGCCGTTCAGCGCCATTCTATCGATTTCAGTCTTCAGGGATTGAAGCGTAGCTCCGGCTACCTGATGGTTCCTTCCTACGACCCCAACCGTTTCACGACGGAACACAATACAGTTGAGATCGGCCGTGGCCTTGAGCAGGACTTCGTTTTCAAGGGTTCCGTCCTGATTTTGGATACCGACCGTGGAGAGGTTCTGGATAGCGGGAATGGCATAGCTGCATCCCATGGCTTCCGTTGGAGAATAAACATTCCTCTCCGGCGCGAGAACCCACTGTGACAGCCTGAACTTCCGAAGCCAGGTTTCCAGCGGTTCGGTGAACCGTTCATGAATTGATTGGCCGATGAAACTGTATATATGAGAACGTGCTCGTTTTGCACTCTCATCCGCAACATCGAGGAACAAAAGCGGAAGGGACTTCAGCATATCCTTCTTATACCGTGAGCGGTACTTGACCACCAGGTCGTCTTCCCAGGGCATGTATTTCTCGCTGGGCAGAAGGGATGGGATTTCCGAGACCAGACCTTCAAATGTTCCCGGGATGTATTTGCTGAACCGTTCCTTGAGTTGTTCGAGAATACTTTTTATGTATGCTTGAGCGGTTTTGTGTTTGTACGGTTTCGGTACGTATTCGGCTGTTGTGTAGAGAATGAACTGTTTTCTGAAGAGCAGAACCTTCCATTTGCCCTGAGGAGCCTTCCAGGAAAACGCTCCGGTTTCCGAATGAACTGCCAAGTTCTTGATGGAGTCGGGAAGAATCCCGGCTTCGGAATACTGAACCGCAAAGACGATGATGTCGTCGCCGGGCTGAAGTGTTCGCTCGACCGTATCACCACCTTCGATCATGATGGTCTCTTCAAGCGATATGTACTGTGCTCGCAATTCCGGATTGCTCTGTACCTGAGACTCGAGGAATCCATTCCAGGGAAGGGCAAAATCGTCGGCGATTCTGACTCCCAGGCCGTTCTCCTTTGCGATTCCCAGCGCTGTTTCCAGAATACTCAGAAATTCGGCGGACATGTAGGCTGGAACCATGTCCCTGCCCGGGCGAATGGCGACGCCACCAAAACCACGTTCGATAAACCCTTTCATTTGCGCAACAACGGCTTCGATGGAGACATATTGATTCCAGATCCAAAGAGCCCATGGCCTGGATTCGGGGTCTATCGTCTGAAGAGCGTTTTTCAGATCTTTCAAAAAAGAACCTCCTATGGGTGTACGCAAATTGTCCGGATAGAGACTATCGGACAGTCGTTCCGGAAACCGGTCGGAGATCAGGCTTGCAATTGGCCGAACAGCTCCAATTTCGCCGAAAAAAACGAGCGGTTTTGCCGAATGAATACAAGAAAGTACATCACGTCGTGTACTCCGTCAACGTTTTTCTACCAAAGGGGGGGGGCTTTTATGATGTAACTATATGTTAAATAACAATTTAAGCGACTCACTTACGGATCGAATTCAATGCTAATCCAACGGCTTGAGCCGCATCAAACGCCTCTTTCATCAGGCTCCCGTCTATCTGCCCTATGCGTTTCAGTTGCCACGAATCGGGGAAGCATACCACCGTTTTTTCCAGAATGAGTGCAAGCGCCATTTCAGAAAGGGTGCCGAATGCACCCGGAAAGGCGATGAGAACATCAGAGAACCGCACAACCAGAGTATTTCTCCCGATGCCCATTCCCGTTGGAAGAGGAATGTGCACGTGGGGATTGGCTTCTTCTTTATGTTCGCCGGGAAGGACTCCCAGCACGGTTCCTCCGTTCTCCGCAGCCCCCCGGGAAGCTGCTTCCATGGTACCATCGAGTCCTCCTGACACCAGAATGGCGTTGTTCATAGCCACATGCTTCCCGACTTCGTAGGCAAGTCGCACGGTTTCAGCTGAAGGTGAACGCCCGCCTATTATGCCGATGGCGGTTTTTCGCGTTGCCATGCAGTTACTCCTTTATATGGGTTTCCCCGTTCGAAACGGATGGGCGAGATTTCGGCACAACGGTCCATTTTCGCCGACATCGTGCGCCTTTCCGCACCGGAACAGTGTCGTGGAGTTTCATGCCACAGATATTGAGCCAACTAATCGCCGATTATTTTGATCAGGATTCTTTTTTCTCGATTCCCGTCGAACTCCCCGTAAAAGATCTGCTCCCAGGGCCCGAAGTCCAGCGCGCCGTCGGTCACTGCAACCACCACCTCACGTCCCATGATCTGACGTTTCAGATGTGCATCACCATTGTCCTCATAACCATTGTGTCGATAACGACTTACCGGTTCGTGCGGAGCCAGTGACTCCAGCCAGTCGTCATAGTCTTTGAGGAGTCCCGGTTCATCGTCGTTGATATACACACTTGCGGTGATGTGCATCGCATTCACCAGACACATCCCTTCCTTGATCCCGCTTTCCCGCAGGGCATCGACCACTGCTGGGGTGATATTGATATAGTCACGACGCTTTGGTATGTTGAGTGTCAGAACCTTCCGATATGACTTCATAATCCCAAGCCTTTCAGCTTATTTTTCAATGACTTACCCTGTTCCTCAAACCCGGGCTTTTGCAGCAGCGCGAACATGTTTCTCTTGTATTCTTCTACACCGGGTTGGTTGAAAGGGTTCACGCGGAGCACGTACCCTGAAAGTGCAACGGCCTTTTCAAAGAAATAGAAAAGCTGTCCGATCGATTCCGGAGAACGATTCTCAACGGTAATGGTGGATACTGGAACATCACCGTCCATGTGAGCCAGGAGAGTTCCCTGATACGCATTCTCATTGATCTGCTCGAAGCTCTTTTCCGACAAGTAGTTAAGTCCGTCCAGATTGTCGTCGAAAAACGGCACACTTACCTTTGACCGGGTGTTTTTCAGGCGGATAAAGGTCTCGAAGACATTCCGAACACCCTCTTGCATCCACTGGCCCAGTGAGTGCAGATCGGTTGTGTAATCGACGGAAGCCGGGAAAATGCCGGTACCGTCTTTTCCTTCGCTTTCACCGGCAAGCTGTTTCCACCATTCTGCTACGAAATGGAGCTGCGGTTGGAAGGTTGCGAGTACTTCCAGGTTCTTGCCGCGTCGAAAGAGGATGTTGCGTACCGCGGCATATCGGGCAGAGGGGTTGCCCTCGGACGCCGTACCCCGGCAAAAATCAAGAGCTTCCCGTGCACCGGACACCATTGCCTCGATGTCGATCCCGGCGACTGCTATTGGAAGGAGCCCTACCGGGGTGAGAACGGAAAAGCGTCCTCCGATGTCGGGCGGGATCGAGAAGGTCTTGTACCCCTCGTCACCGGCGAGTTTCCGGAGCGCTCCCTTTTCCGGATCCGTCGTAGCCACAATGCGTTGTGCGGCTCCTTCTCGACCATATTTCTTCTCCATCCACTGTCGAAGAACGCGGAATGTGATTCCGGGCTCGGTGGTTGTACCGCTTTTTGAGATGACATTTACCGTAACATCTTTATCTTCAATGAGTTGTAGAAGGTCTGAAAGGAAATCGGAGTTCACATGATGCCCGGCAAACAGTGTCCGCGGCTTTCGCATATCGTCGAAGGCCGGGGCGAGAAACTCAATTGCGGAACGAGCCCCCAGATAAGAGCCTCCAATTCCAACAGTTATAAAAATGTCGGATTTACTCCGAAGTTCTTCGGCAGTTTCTTTGATTGCCGAAATATCTTCCGACTTGATCTCTCGAGGAAGGTTCAACCAGCCCAGGAAATCGCTTCCAGGACCCGAGCCGGTCTGCAACATCTTTTCGGCCGCCGACAGAGATCCTTCGTATTGTGCTATCTCGTGTTCCGAAACCCAGTTGCCCAGAGTGCCGTCGTCAAAGGATATCAGTTTCATGGAGGCTTCCTTTCGTGCCCGCCGTGGAGATAAATCCACGAAGGAAATCGGTGGTGGTATTCTATTGTCGGATCAAAATCGCTAGTCTTTATTGAAACATTCAAAAGGGTAGGTCTTCCCGTCGCGGGGCATTGATCGACGCATGACCACCCGCTCAATTCAGCACATTTCGGGTGCGAGACAGAAGCCCTCGTGAGGGTGGTTCGCCCGTTCCATCCAGTTCGACTTCTTTGCCCAACACCTTGCAGAATAGACTCTTACGAAGATGAGTCAACCCTGATCGCTAACTTCTGGGTCCCTCAGACAACGCATATTGATTGGATCCCGGCTAAATCATTCGATTGATGGTCCCGTGGTCCCGAGTCACCGGTCGAGAGATAGTCATGACCAAAGCGCCGTCTTTGAACATCGACACCATTCCGGTCGATTCCGATATGCAGATCGCCAACGCTTTTGAGCAGGCCGTTATGCCCGCAGCGGCCGCATGGCGCGTGCCGAATCCACTGGGAAGTGAGTCCGGCTCAACCTGCGGACGAAGGTAACTGCCGGCAGAAAGAACAACTCCGTCTCCGGTAATAATGAACGCACCGTCGATACTTGCAAACTCTTTTATGGTCTCATCCAGACCGGGATCAAGAATGTTACGCTCTGCCTCGCTGTAGCCCCGAAATGGATTGATGATCAACTGACGCACGTAGGTGTTGACGGTGTTGGTGTCACCCACAACGAAAATCGTGCCCATTGCTCGCCCCTCGCGCCCCTCGACCGCAATTTCTCCGGCAAGCCCTATAACTCTTTCAAGAACTTCGGGTTCTATATCCGAGGGGAGCACCGATTGGGTGTTGGTGAAGAAGAACTCGTACTCGGAACCTATGTCTATGGCCACAATCGTGTCGAATCTCCCAATCCCCGAATTGCCGGAAAGGCAGATGATTTTGCCGCCTTTTGGTACCAGGTTACGCGAAAGCGCCAGAAGAATTCCCATCTTTAACTGACCGGTGCGTGAAGCCGGTATTGGGGGGGCCTGGATTATTGCCCCAATCCGCTTATCCTCAGGATCGAATCTGGTCTTGTTGCTGGTAACCACTATCGTTTTGCCCCGAAGACGGATTTGATCAAGAAAATCATTCTCCCTGACCGCATCGGCGAAAATCATCAATGAATCTGCTTTGAGTTCCTTTACCAGGCTGACCGCATTTCCAATCACGGGTTCTTCTGGTCGTTTTTTGGTTCCCTGGCGCGGCGCTCGATCTTCCGGCGCGGTGGGCGCAAAGGAGGAAACAATGGCAAGGGCATCTGCCGGGGAGGGTTCATCAAGAAGCCGCTGACGAACCTGCTCCGACTTGAAGAAAGCTGCGATTTCCGAAAGAAGCTCTATCAGATTTGTTCCTTCGGTGGCTTTGGCCATAACCAGCACTATCACATGGGCGCGGGCACTGCGCGCCGCATCGTAGTTCACCCCCTGGATGCTTCGGCCAATTGCGACGGCGAAATCGTCTTTGATCGGGCCGCGAGTCTGAGGAATCGCAAGACCCTGACCGATGAAGGTTGAGGCGGATTCTTCGCGCTTCAGCATTTCGTCTATGATGGGCTTCTGCTTGCGAATGTCCATTGAGCGACAAAGAGTGCGCGCAAGTTCCCTGAGGGCGTCGATTTTTTCGGTCGACTTGAGATCTACGACGGTCGGTACTTTCAGATACTGATAGAAAGCCAAATTCTATCCTCCATTCTTTGGGGATATTGTTGCCGCGGCGTAATAATCTATAATCGAGCGGTTTCGAGTATTTATTTCGCTTTTCCCAGCCTGAACCGCTCCAAACAGCATCAACTGCCGGATTCCTTCCCGCAGTATGTCACTCGATGAGAGTGCGTCCAATGTCTTGGTATTGAACTCCCTCGAGTGGTATTCTTCGAGTATGCCCGGTACCAGGCGCAGAAAACCCTTATGGGTGAGGGCTCCTCCCTGCTCCTTTAGACCTCGAGCCAAGACATGCATCGCCTGAAGACGATAGAGGGAAGTGAACTGTTTTCGGATGTATACCCGCGCCTCCTGCATGCTTTTCCGATGCGCCGAGAACCAGTCGCGAGCTTCAGGATCGACATTTTTTTTCACATCTATTACCTCGGACACCTGAAACGGGGCGGCAAAGTCGACATAGACACGACCGTATTGCCGTCCGAATTTATTGGCGAAGAAAAACTTTGAGAAAGCAATCGCATCGGCACCGTAGTAGTAGAAGTTGCCGCGAACCTTGTTCAGCAGTCCCCCCCGCTTCTGACGAAGAGCTTTTCCTTGCTGAAGCATCTCGAAATATCGAAGTTCGGGGAGGTGCTCGTAGGATATTGCCACCGGGAAGACCAAGTGTTTTCGCTCCGGTCGCTGGTAGGCGTCGATTATCTGGGCGCTGAGAATGCCGTTTCTAACCTCGAGCATTTCACCCGAGTAGCTTCGTCCCGCCTCCGGGAACACAATGATGTTGTCTCCGTCCCGAATCATTTGCATGACCCGTTGGCACAGGTCTCGAACGTATCGCTTACCGAAACTTTTCCCTCGATGAACGGGAAATGCACCGAATCCTCTGAATTTCTTCCCAATCACCGGGAGCTGTGTCAGATTGTCGCCGGCCGCGAACCGAAGATTCTTCAATCCGGCCTGGTTGAGAAAATGTCCAAGCAGGAAATAATCCGCCTGGCTGCGGTGAGTGCAGGTGATGGTCGTTGCGGCATCGTCAAACACCTCGGACCCGATTGATGGGCCGTCGTAGATTATCTCAGAGAACGTCTTTGTGAGGAACCGTTTCACTCGGCCGGAGACGTTGCATATGGCTTCGTGATATTCTTTCATTACCCCTGCTTCACCACCTGTCTGCATCTTATCGTGCATGACTCCATCCGGCAAACGTTGAAAAAAAACAGCCTACTAAAATAGTGTCTGTCCGGAAACCCCCGTTCATCGAGCGGAGTCGAGATGAACCCGCCGTTTCCGGCCGAAAACGGGCACCTCGACTCCGCTGTTATGT
>CAZEMW010000090.1:0-8950 GCA_964513105.1 uncultured Fibrobacterota bacterium | reverse complement strand
CCGATTCGACCGCACGACGGTTTACCGCCCCACAGTAGAAGGTGATCTCAGGGGATAGTTCCCAGATGTCACCGTCCACCGCCTCAAATCCCTTTTCTTCAAATACCTTGTTTCCTTGCCTGCTATTGAGAAATCGAGCAAGGCGCAGGGCTGCCGTCGGCTGAGTGGTTGAAGTCAACACCCCGATCTGAACCTCCTTCACTTCGGAGTCGAACGCCGGCACCCGAACGGCATCGACTTCGGGGTACAAGTTGGCGGTGGCATCCCACACCACTCCCGCATCAACACTCCCCAGCTTCACATCATTAGCGATCTCATTTACCGTGGCTTTGAAAACGCCGTTCTTCTGCGCATTGGCCTCCACGGCATCCCATAGGCCTTCATTCTTGAGAATTGCACGTGTCTGTTTGCCTATTGAGGCGGCATCGGGATTGGCCAGGGCGACACGGATCGACGATCGGGTAAGATCCTTCGCGTTTTGCACCCCCTTGGGATTGCCCTTGGGCACCGCAATGACCGGCCTCATATAAGCCAGCGGAAGGACCTCCTCCACCAATCCTTTTTTCCGGGCGATCTCCAGATAACCGGCATCACCGGCAAGGTACAGATCCCCCGTTCTTGCCACCTGAAGATTGCTCAGCAACGTGCCCGATCCGGCATACTGGATTTCAACCTTTACCCCGTAACGCTCCTGATATTCATTCACCAGCGGCTCAACGGCCGGTTTCAGGCCCGCGGCACAGTAGAACAGAAGTTCGGTGGGACCTTGCTCGGAAGAGCCAATGCCCGAAAACGGTTTTCCGCCGGTTCTTAGCTGTCGCAGGCCCAAAATCAGGCCAAAGACCGCAATAACCAGAACTAGTACAACAAGAAGCGGTTTTTTCATCAGGTTTCTCCATTTTCCAGTCGAGATTTCGGTAAAATATCACATTAAGAATTCGTTGGGGAATGCGGCAACATTTTCAGCATTCTCCGACCTCCTCCGCGCCTGAAGGTGATTTTCGGGGGACAGGCATTACATAAAACCTGAACTGAGCGATTCTGCGTGAGGAACTGGAATAGGCCGAAGGCCTGTACTCCTTACGCAGCAGAGCCGAAGGAGAAAAACGCTCAGTTCAGGTAAAATATTAATTTGTATCTTTCCGGCAAACCCGGAAACGACTCCGACCGCTCAGCATCGCTCATTTCGGTATGCTCAGCACATCCCGGTGCAACGCACCACTCAGGGGACGGACGGTTTCCGGACAGGCACTACTTACGGATGAACACGTTATGAAAAAAGACTTCGGATTCTATTCAGTTCTCACCAACCCGGTAGTCGGCTACGAGCGCGCCTGCAGAATCATGGTGGAGCACGGAGTACCCTTCGTGCAGCTTCGGATGAAAGACGGCACGGAGGAACAAGTACGTCGGACCGCGGCGAGAATGAGAAAAGTCACGGAGGGGTCCCAGACAAAGTTCATTGTAAACGACTATCCCGGTATCGCCCACGAGATCGGGGCCGACGGCGTACATCTCGGCCAATCCGATATGTCGTACAGTGAAGCGCGACAGATTGTCGGAGACGAAGCGACCATTGGAATCAGCACCCACAATCCGGATCAGACAAAAGAGGCATGCCGATTCAGCCCGGACTATATCGGGGTCGGTCCGGTGTACACCACTCCCACCAAGGCGGTTCCCGACCCGGTGATCGGTCTGGACGGCATGGCGAAAATGCTTGCTGCCGCCACCGTACCCGCGGTGTGCATCGGGGGAATTTCACTTGAGCGGCTTCCTGCGGTACTCCAGGCCGGCGCGAGGAATGTTTGCATTGTTCGTCCGGTGTGTCAATCGGAGGATCCGGAGCCGGTGGTGAAGGAGATTATGCGGATTATTGCGGAGAACCGGTAGGGCCGAGGGACAGCCGGACCGTTTCTCACCCGAACGGCCCTTCGTTGCCACGATGCTCCGCAATATCTGTCGCGGTTTGCAAAAGGGGTACGAGAGTGTACTTAGTGCCTGTCCGAAAACCCGTCCACGCCGCATTCGACAAGGAAACACCGTAGTTTGCTTTACTTCGATGAGGACCGTCTCTCAATCAAAGCACCCGAGCCCCTTCCCCAATCTGCGCAAAGTAGACGGTCGTATCCCAGCCGGTTCGTTTCTTATATGCCTGGGTAATGCGAGATGCAAACAGATCTTTGGCCGAATCTTTGAGAAGCGTAAGGGTTGCCCCGCCAAAGCCGCCGCCGGTTACCCGGGCGCCGTACACGCCGTCAATACCTTTAGCTTCGTCAACAAGGACATCGAGTTCTTCGCAGGAGTTTTCGAAATTGACGCGTGAGCTTTCGTGCGATTCGAACAGCAGACGTCCGAACGATTCCAAACCCCCTCGTTCGAGGAGTTCAATGCCGTGAAGAACCCGTTCATCCTCGCCCACCACGTGTTTTGCCCTTCGATAGACCACCGGGTCCAATTCGTTTTTCGCAGACTCGAGTGTAGACATGGAGATATCACGCAGGGTGGTTACTGAAGAATTCTTGTCCCCAAAATGCTTTGCAGCCTCATAACATTCTTCTCGACGATCGTTATACGCCGACTCAACCAGCGAATGCGTTACACCGGTTACCGTAACCGCCAGGCACACATCGTCACCCGGCAACCGGACGGTACGATGGTCAAGCGAGCGAAAATCGGTGAAGAGGAGATGATCTCGTTTTCCGAATACCGACGTGAACTGATCCAACAGCCCACAATTGGTTCCGACAAACTCGTTTTCAGCCTTCCGGCACAGTTTTGCCAGAGCTACGTCGTCGACTGAAAATCCGAACAATGCCGACAGCGCAAGGCCGGTCGCGACTTCCAGCGCCGCCGATGAAGAGAGTCCGGCGCCAAGGGGAATGTCACCGGTAACGGTAATCCGAAAGGGCTCAACCGGATATCCCGCATCTCTCAGTGCAACCCAAACGCCCAACGGGTAGTTTACCCAGCTGTTTTCAGGAAGGGGGTGATCCGAATCGACGGAGACTTTTTTCTGAAAGTGGGATGAAACGAACTCCGAAGTCTTTGCGTCCCCCGAGCGCCCAACCGCAACACGAATGCCGCGATCTACAGCACATGATAGAACATACCCTTCATTATAGTCGGTATGGTTACCCAGTACCTCAACTCGTCCCGGGGCGAATGCCTGCCTCTCGGGTTCGGCACTGAAAATATCGGCAAACAGGATCGAAGCATCCATAGCGTTACCCTTACATAGAATCGATTCGAATTGATTGGACTATTCGGAAGTCCTCGAGAACACAATTCTCCCGTCGACTATGGTATGTCGAGCCATGCCGGTGAGTGTGGTCCCACCAAAGGGAGAATTGATACTCTTTGAATAGAACGCATTCACATCGACAGTCCATGTTGCCGCGGGATCAATGATTGAGACATCGGCCGGAGCACCGACGGAAAGAGTACCGCCCTCTGTTCTGAGTATTCGGTTGGGCATCGTTGAAAGTTTGCTCACCAGTGCCGCGGGACTAATAACGTCTTTATTTACCAGATACGTTATCGATGCGGCAAGAATCGTCTCAAGGCCGATCACACCGAAAGCGGCTTCACCGAACTCAACATCCTTTTCTTCACGAGTGTGAGGTGCATGATCACTCGCGATCACATCAATAACGCCTTCCGAAATGCCGCGAATGAGTGCTTCACGGTCGCGGGGGGTCCTGAGCGGAGGATTCATTTTCTTACTGGTGTCATACGTGGTAAGATCTTCATCGGTAAAGACAAAGTAATGCGGACATGTCTCGCAGGTAACATTTACCCCTCGCGTTTTCGCTTCGCGGACCAGGCGAACCGATCCTTCGGTGGAGACATGAGCGATATGTATCCGTGCTCCGGTATATTCGGCAAGCATTATGTCACGAGCAACGAAGATCTCTTCGGCGATTGCGGGGATTCCTCTCAGACCCAGCCGGGTGGACATATGGCTCTCATTCATATATCCGTTGAGTGCAAGTCGCGCATCTTCGCAATGGCAGATCACCGGCATCTGAAACGACTTGGAATAATTCAACGCGTTTTTCATCATCCGGGAATCCGCAACACTTTTGCCGTCGTCCGATACCGCCCGAGCTCCGGCCCGATACATCTCCTCAAAAGGAGAAAGCTCTTCACCGGCAAGATTTTTCGTAATCGAGCCGACCGGGTATATCCGACAGGGGCATTCTTCTCCCCGCTGAATCACATACCGGATTTTACTCTCCTCATCGAGAACCGGGTTGGTATTCGGCATACAGGCAACAGCCGTTACACCGCCGGCGGCGGCGGCCTGAGTACCGGTCGCGATTGTTTCTTTGTCTTCACGCCCCGGCTCTCGCAAATGCACATGCATGTCCATCAGCCCGGGCACCACCCACATACCCCGGGCATCGATCGTTTCGTCGGCGGTAAACCCTTCCGGCGGTTCGGGTGAAACCGAATGAATTTTGCCGTCGGCCAGCGCTATTGAATGCACACCGTCGATCCCGTTTTCCGGATCGATCACTCTGCCGTTGCGTATCAGTACCCGTGGTTGTGCACCATGGACATCTACCGGATATGTCATTTTGCCGTACGTACCCTTGCTGTATTTCATTCACCGCCTCCCAGGAGATACAATACGGCCATGCGGACCGCCACACCATTGGTCACCTGATCCAAAATTACCGAATATTCGCCGTCCGCAACCTCCGACGCCAGCTCGATTCCCCGATTGATAGGCCCCGGATGCATGATCACCGGCATTTTCCGCAACGCGGAAAGCTTTTCCCGATCGATCCCGTAGCGGTTGCGGTATTCTCTAATCGATGGAAACAACCCGCTTGCCTGACGTTCCGTTTGCAGTCGAAGAAGCATTATGATATCTACGTCGTCAAGTGCCTCCTCGATATTATCGGTCACGACAACACCAAGACTCTCGGGGTGTTGCGGCAGGAGGGTCGGAGGACCGCACAAACGAACATCCATCCCCATCGCCTTCATCCCCCACGCATTTGACCGGGCAACCCTGCTGTGCCAGATATCCCCGATAATGGCAATTTTCAAACCGGCAAGCTTCCCAAACTTCCGCCGTATCGTCATCATATCGAGCAGCGCCTGTGTCGGATGCTCATGAAGCCCGTCACCGGCGTTGACAATTACTGCATCGGTACACTGTGTCAGAAAATAGGGCACCCCGGCCGCACCGTGACGAACCACGACCATATCGATCTTCATCGCCTCGATATTCTGGATCGTATCCTTGAGTGTCTCGCCCTTTTTTACCGAACTCGTGGAAGCGGAAAAGTTGAGAGGCTGCGCGGAGAGGCGTTTTTCGGCGAGTTCGAAGGAAATACGGGTACGGGTGCTGTTTTCGTAGAACAGGTTGACCACGGTTTTCCCCCGAAGGGTGGGGACCTGTTTTATCTCTCGTTGTAGTACTTCATGAAATGAATCCGCGGTGTCGAGAATGAGTTCAATGTCTTCGGAGGAAACGCCTTCTAAACCAAGCAAGTGCTGGATGGACAACCCCATTCTCAGTCCACCTCCTTTATCTTCATAAGCCAGAGAGAGTCTTCGTCGTCACATTCGGTGACTTTCAATGCGACTTCCTGATTTTTGGCAGTAGTAAGTTTCCTGCCGACGTAATCGGCCCTGATCGGAAGTTCCCGATGACCACGATCGATAAGCACGGCAAGCTGTATAGTACGTGGTCTCCCGAAATCGGTCAGCGCATCCAATGCCGCACGCACAGTCCGCCCGGTGAAAAGGACATCGTCGACAAGAATGATATCTTTGCCGTTTATGTCGAAAGGAATATCGGTAATCCGAACCGACGGCTGTTTGAGCGACGTTCGATAGTCATCACGGTACAGAGTGGCGTCGAGGACCCCGGTCTGAAGAGAGGCCCCCTCCATCTCATTGATTTTCCCTGCAATACGACGAGCAAGGAAAACCCCGCGCGTCTGCATCCCGACAAACCCGACATGGGTCAGATCCGGGTTTTTTTCGAGAATCTGATGCCCGATACGGGTAAGGGCACGGTCGAGCGCCGCTTTGTCCATAAGGAGTTCAAGTTTTTCCATATCGGCTCAATATACTATCTGTCCGGGAGGGGGAAGACAGGGCGAAGCGCCGAGTAGAAGATCAAAATGCCCCTACAAACAAGGGGAGGTGTTATGAGTATCGCTCACCTCGTCCTCCAGCCCCGTTTTCCTGTGTCCTTGTTTCCGTTTTTCTAAGCCGGCATAGCCGGATACCTCGGCATTTTCCCGATCAAAGATCGGGACTCATTTCGGCTTCGCTCAATGCAGCGCAATACAACGCCTTACTCGGTAACCGGATCAAACTTCGGCACCTCGGCATTTCGGCTTCGCTCACTTCGGCAAGCTCACTTCGGCAAGCTCAGTGCATCGCAGCGCATCGCAATACGGCGCTTCGCTCGGCGCAGCGCTCGGCTCAGTGACCAAATGGGAAGATCAGACTTCGACATTTCGGCGGAGCTCCCTTCGGCTGCGCTCACTTCGAAACGCTCACTTCGACACGCTCAGTGCAACGCAGTGCATCGCAATGCAGCGCCAGGCTCAGCCGCCAAACAGATAAATCCTCTGTCTGACAAATAATACGCGAAAACCCGTGCCGCCGATCGTGAAAGGGCCCGACAGGTCAAATCGTGGGCCAGAATACTCAATTACCCGGACTGCACGCGCAAGAGGGAGTTTTCTAACCGTCCGGGCCCGGACTCTCGCTACATTTCTTTGTGCACGATGTCATACCGAGACTACGATTTTTGTGGATTACACTCAGGTTACACGACGGCGTTTTTGGCGATTACGCGGCTATACCACTCAGCGGTCAATTTGGGGGTACGCTCAAGGGTTTCGTAATTCACATGCACTATGCCGAATCGCTTTGAATAGCCGTAGTTCCACTCAAAGTTGTCCATGAAGGACCAGAGGAAATACCCGTGGAGCGGATAGCCCTCGGATACGGCTCGATGAACCGATTTCAGATGGGTTTTGAGGTAGAACAGTCTGTCGGTATCGATGATTTCACCGGTGCGGGATTGTTTGTCACCCGCGGCACAGCCGTTTTCCGAAATGTAAACAGACGGCACATTCCAGATGTTTTTCAGATGTCGGGCTCCCCAGTACAGAATCTCAGGATTGATCTTTATGAATGGAATATTCATTTTCGGATAGGACGCGGGGTCGTCGAGCACTTCGTATCCCTGCTCCGAATCCGCGGCACGAACATGTACCGGAAAATAGAGATTCAGTCCCACGAAATCAAGCGGTGTGGAGATTATTTCCATCTCGTCTGATGTCCACCGCGGTCCGTTTTCGCCGGTATCGTTCAGGTATCTCTCAGTGTATCGTCCCTCCAGAACCGCCGTAAGAAACGGCGCATTCATTTCCCGCATGGCCGTTTCAGCCGCCTTGATGTTTTCCTGTGTTTCGACAACCGGTACGCACGGGTACGAGTTCTCGGCCAACCCGACTCGAACCGGCCCTTTCGCATTGTCACGAATTGCTCTCACGGCGGTTCCGTGGGCGAGAAGCGCGTTGTGGCGAGTCTGGTACGCCTCACGAAGAGGAAGGCGCAGGGCAGGTGCCAGCACTTCGTCTTTGTAGCCGTAATCGGTAAAACAGGCAAACTCGTTTATTGTATAGAAATTCTTTACTCGATCGGATAACCGGTTGGTGATAAGTGCGGCATAGTCGGCAAAATCATCCACAATCTCCCGTGACGCCCATCCCCCGTAGGCATTCTGAAGAGCCAGAGGAAGATCCCAGTGGAAAAGCGTGACCCACGGTTCAATGTTTCGGCTCAGGAGTTCATCAGTCAGCCGGTCGTAGTAATCCAACCCTTTTTCGTTTACCGTTCCCCGCCCCGTAGGAAGCACTCGCGACCACGAAACCGAGAACCGATACGCTTTCAGTCCCAGAGAGGACATGAGTGCAACGTCGTCTTTATATCTATGGTATTGGTCACAGGCTACATCACCGGTATGATTCTCATACACTCTTCCGGGCAGATGTGAATAGGTATCCCAGATCGAAGCTCCTCTTCCATCTTCGTCGACCGCTCCCTCCACCTGATACGAGGCTGTTGCCGTACCCCACAGAAAGTTGTCGGGGAATACATAGGCCTGGGCCATATTAAATACCTTTCTGTTTCGCTCAATCGTGACCAAAACGCTTCAGCAGGCAACTGAAAATACTCCCGTGCTCGGGAATGATGCGAATTTGTTTATTTTGCCTCTTTCCGGTCAAATACCACCAAAGCTGAGTCAATGCTGTCACGATCGGCATGATTTATGCTTGGGTGGTTCCATGCCATGTTGAAGGAAAGGACAGAATGAATGAAGACGAAAATCGCATTTTTCGATACGAAGTCGTATGACAAAGAATCTTTCACCCGTCTCAACAAGCCGTATGGCTATAACATCACATTTCTGGAGAATCGTCTCACTCATGAGACCGTTCCCCTGGCAAATGGTCACGATGTCGTCTGCGCATTCGTGAACGACGCCTTAAATGCCGAAATAGTAGAAAAACTGCACGAATTCGGCATAAAGCTCATTGCGCTACGGTCCGCGGGGTACAACAATGTGGATCTGAATGCGGTTTATAAGAGAATTCACGTGGTCCGTGTGCCCGCCTATTCGCCCCGAGCAGTCGCCGAGCATGCCGTGGCACTCATGTTGGGCCTGAATCGCAAGACACATCGGGCGTATTACAGGGTGAGAGACAACAATTTCTCAATCGCGGGCCTCATGGGTTTCGACATGCACGGGAAAACCGCGGGTGTTGTCGGTACCGGGAAAATCGGAAAGGCGGCGGTGGAAATCCTGCGCGGTTTCGGCATGCGCGTCCTGATGTTCGATGTGTACCCGGATAGTGGTTTCGCCGAAAAAACCGGCGCCGTATACGACGATCTCGATTCACTGGAC
>CAZEMW010000089.1:0-8959 GCA_964513105.1 uncultured Fibrobacterota bacterium | reverse complement strand
GCCGACGAGTCCGCGCAGGCGGGTTTGTCGGCGTACAGTATCTTATGCCGCAATACGGATAGAATATCTTCCGCCCAGAACGGCTTGGGACAACGAAGTCAGGCGCTTTCGCAGCCGGTCGACGCGCCGAATGGGGTTTTCGGACAGGCACTAACTATGTGGGTAGGCCCCTTGGACCGATCAGGACAGGGAAACGGACTGACGAAAGAACAATTCTTTTCACCGACTCCCGAAATCTCGAAGAACTGATTGCCCGGATCTACCCTATGAAGAATGCGCGGCGTTGAGACGATGAATAGTGCGAGCGATACTGTGTTGCCGGAAAACGAAGACGCCCTGCTGGTGTCCTCGTTTCTTTCGGGCAATGCCACGGCATTCGACCGGATCGTGTACAAGTATCGGGACCGCGTTGTCGCCTTTTGCGTTCGACAGGTAGGAAGTGCTCCGGACGGAGAAGATCTGGCCCAGGACGTATTCGTGAAGGCATACAAAAACCTTTCGAGATTCAGAAACGATGCAAAACTGTCTACGTGGCTGTTTCAGATCGCGATAAATGCTTGTAAGAATCATCGCCGATCATGGTGGCGCCGCCTGATGCTGTCGCGAGCACGCCCGAAGGAGAACGCCGGGGACGGGGCGGAACAGGATCCCATCGATGCACTAGAGGATACCCGTGATATGCCGTCAAAAGAGCTTGAGCGCCACCGAATGGCCGCCTCGCTGGAGCAGGCACTCCAGACACTGTCGGCCACTGCTCGAGAACTCGTTCTTCTGCGAGATGTCCAGGGACTGTCGTATGAAGAGATCTGCGCGGTAACCGGCCATCCTCGCGGCACCGTGAAATCAAAGCTCTCACGGGCCCGCTCGGCTCTGCAATCTCAACTGAGAGGTACGGCCCATGGACGCTAAGAAAGCCGCTGAACTCCTGGACGAGTACCTGCACAATGAACTCAGTCCGGAAAAGCACGCAGAGGTGGAACGCCTTCTGGAGAAAGACGCCGATCTTCGCGGAAAGCGTGACGATTTGCGTTCCTATTTTGAAGCGATAGAATCGCTCCCCTCAATTCAAGCATCGGATTCATTTCTTGAGGAGGTACACAGGAAGTCAAAGCGGCGACGGGGCTTCTTCACAGCAATCCCCTTAGAGATTGTCGGTGTTGCAGTTACGGTTGGATTCCTCATCCTTATTGTTAACCCGTTCAGTCCCAAAGTGCAGAATGAGTCCAGGGTTGTGAAGGACATGATTGAGGCCGAAACACCTTCGGAGGCTCACACCATTGCAGAACGAGGTACCGCCTACCGTGAACCGCCTGGAGGCAAACCGGCAGAGCCGAGAGAATTCGCCTTTTCAGAAAAAAAAGCGCTATCCAAGAGGCGAACTGCGAATGAAAAGCCCGTGGGAGACACCGAAAACACGAGGAAGGGCTCAGAAAGCAGAAACCGAACTCCGAGCGAAACACAAGGTGCGTACCAGGACAAGGCTACTGCTGAAACAGCAGATAAGGCTATGTATTCCAGCAACTTACAATCGGAATCCAACCCGATTTACGAACCTGCAGCGGCAGAAACGGATGTGCAGGGCCTTTCATCCCACGAGAGTAAGCCGGCAAAGCCCGATGCCTCGACTACCCTCGGCAGCCGGATTGAAGATCAGACTTCACCACGTGGTGAAGGGATCGGCCACCAAACAGAGATCCATGGACAAATATCACGCCGGGAAAATGAGGATTTGTCCGACAGACAGTCCAGGAAGTCGCAACAATTCCCTGCCGAGGTTGAGCAATCAACCAACTTGAGTGATCGGTTGATGTCCGAAAGTATCAAAGAAGAATCACCTCCTCCGAAAGCACGGGCGCGGCAATCGGAAGCTACCGGCGGTACCGGAGAATCCGGCTCGAAAGAGACAGAGGAAGCAATGCAGGCGCCACCACCAGGTATAACTGCTTTGAAAAAAAAGAGTTACGCAGGTAGTCCGAAATCAAAATCCACGGTTCAATCCCGCCGGTTTTCGGATCGAGCGGTATCCAAACGCGCTTTGTCTCCCTCCACCGACGCTTCCGCCGTCGCCAATGCCGAAACGACTCCCTGGATAACGGTTCGTCTCGATAAGGGTACCGATTTGGAATCCTTTCACCGAGGGATGCGCAACTGGGCTGAGGGCACCCGGGGAGCGTACACCATTGATAGCCGTGACTCTTCACATGCCACCGCCTACCTCAAATTGCCCGCCGCAAAATCCGGAGATGCCCTCGAGTTTCTGGATTCCCTGGGTACTCTTGAAGGTGACCGCGATCAGTTCGAATCCCGGAAAGAGGGAACGATCGAGATCCGACTGCACGTTGTTCCATAACGAATTGATTTGAATCGAGTTCCGGTGTTTCACAGAGGCTTTTTCTCAAGAGTACTCGGTACGTCTGCCCAGCATCCCTTCCAAGTGCTTCAAACAAGCACTAACCTAAGTTTCGCATCCGACGAACTTTTTTCCTTTTTTTTGGAACCTTTCCCTCCCAGCCTGGTCTTACATGGTGAAGGGCCCACTGACGGGCACCTGGAAAACCCAGACCGCCACCGGTCGAGTACTATCAAATCCTGGAGGTTTCGCCATGTTGAGTCGCCGAACCGTATCAGTTCTTCTTTCGAGTGTCGTCTTCTCTGTCGCTTTTGTTTCCTGCACCGGTTCCAAACCCGGTCTTCGGGAAAAACCGGGGCCACAGGAAGTCGATGCTAGAGGTCCTTCAGAATCGGGCGAACAGCGAGAATCCGACCCCGCACACGACAGGAGCACCGCTGCACGGACCGAGACAAAGGTAGCTCCGACTGTTTCCGACAAGAGCTCAGGACGCCCCCGGACCCGGAAATCTTTTCGGAAAAAAGCAATCAGGCGTGAAATGGATGCAGTAGCATGCGTTATGGCAGGCAGAGCACCCACAATGGTATCCGGCAGGACCTGCAACCGGGAACAGTATGACCGTATCTACGAAAATCGCTTCGTTCGAGCGATTG
The DNA here is from genome assembly GCA_964513105.1 of uncultured Fibrobacterota bacterium. Lineage (GTDB taxonomy): Bacteria > Fibrobacterota > Chitinivibrionia > Chitinivibrionales > CAYFVL01 > CAYFVL01. The sequence continues at coordinate 5,956 of CAZEMW010000089.1, read as the reverse complement.
ACGAACCACTGTCAACTTTCTCGATCGATGTTGATGCAGCTTCATACAGCAACATGCGCAGGTTTTTGAATAACAATAACTTACCCCCCAAGGACGCGATCCGCATAGAGGAGCTCATTAACTATTTCACGTACGACTACCCCCAGCCCACTGCAGAACACCCCTTCTCCATAACTACCGAAATGGGCATTTGCCCGTGGGATACCGTCAACAGGCTGGTACACATCGGGTTACAGGGAGAAGACGTCAAAACGGATTCCCTCCCGGCCGGCAACCTGGTCTTTCTTCTCGACGTTTCAGGATCCATGAATTCTCCCGACAAACTCCCGCTTCTGAAAACGGCACTCAAGCTGCTTGTGCGAAATCTTCGCAGTCGGGATCGGGTGGCCATCGTCGTTTACGCCGGAGCCGCCGGTCTGGTGTTGCCTTCCACTCCCGGCGATCGCGCTGCTGAAATCATTTCGGCTGTGGACAACCTCAATGCGGGCGGATCGACGGCCGGTGGTGCCGGAATCAAACTGGCCTACAAGGTTGCAAAACAAAACTTTATCAAAAACGGCAACAATCGGGTGATACTCGCTACCGACGGAGACTTCAACGTAGGTACCTCAAGCGACGGTGAACTCGTTCGAATGATCGAAGAGAAGCGAAACGACGGTGTTTTTCTGACCGTACTGGGGTTTGGGTCCGGTAACCTTCAGGATTCCAAAATGGAAAAACTGGCGAACAAGGGTAATGGGAATTACGCTTATATCGATAACCTACTTGAAGCCAAAAAGGTGCTTGTCACCGAAATGGGCGGAACTCTTCTTACCATTGCGAAAGACGTGAAAATCCAGGTTGAGTTCAATCCATCCCGAGTACAAGCATATCGCTTGATTGGATATGAAAACCGCATGCTAAATAAGGAAGACTTCAACGACGATACGAAAGACGCGGGCGAACTCGGTGCAGGACATACGGTTACGGCTCTTTATGAGGTCGTGCCGGCGGGTGTCGTCACAAAGGGTATTCCCACGGTAGACGAGCTGAAATATCAACGCTCTTCGGAAACCGGGGCTGCGAATTCGGACGAGCTTCTCACCGTCAAATTCCGATACAAGGCACCGGACGGTGACTCAAGCAAACTTCTGCAAACCGTACTGAACGACCGACTTCAGAAAGAACCCGGCGAAGACTTCAGGTTCTCGGCGGCGGTTGCTGGATTCGGAATGCTGTTGCGGGATTCCGAATACAAAGGAGAGCTAACCTGGGACGACATACTCCAGCAGGCAAGAGCCTCGAAGGGCACCGATGAAAACGGATATCGTGCCGAATTCATCCGTCTGGTCGAAAAGGCAGAAATTCTCACCCAAACGGTCAGCCGAAACACAACCGGCAGCGGTAATCGTCGGCCAACCTTTGGGGAATAGCGGCGCTTCCAGTTTAGCCGAGTTTCGCAGCCGACTCACGGCATTCTGCGCAATCTATTGCTCGCTCTCGACTGCGAAGCTCGGGCTAAAGAGAAGCTGCGGGGGTTATGCCGTAGCCTCCTCCTCTCCGAATTGACGATAGCCGGCACCTTGTCGGGCGAGTTCGTATGAACCATATCGACCGGTTGCGATAGCGGCCGCTGTCCCGGCCGGGTATCCCCGGGAAGAAGGAGATTCTCAAACAGGAGAAAAGGAACTTCTCACCTCGGGTCCGGTTTCTCACCCGCCGACCTGCGCAATTCTCCGACAAAGCGTGCTCGGCCCCGTTCGAGAAACTCGAGAAAAGCCGGGGTTCGGTAATCCGCGTAGGTCCAGGAGAAGTGTCGGAATCGACCGTGACGGTAGTGTAGGGTTACCTCACCGAAGATACCATCCCCGAGATACAGTCGATGAAAAAAATCCTTTGTGGTTGCCAGGACCAATTTGTCTCCGGCAAGATAGCCCGGGTCGAGGTTCACAGTTCGCTTGCCGTCCCGCGATGTCGTGCTCTCGATATCATTGGTGTGCAGCTTGATCTCGGGAAGACGTCCTCGATCGACGGCGGGCTCAAAAAGGTAATAGCTCTTCACCAGCTCCCGTCCCATTTCATCCCGGTAATACTCTGAGAAGTCGAAGGGAACGGGGCCGTACTGGAAACGTACTTTGCCGTAAACACCCACCAACTGAGCAAGAACGTCTTCATCCGGAGCATCTTTCGCCCACATGACGGCCATAAAGAGCTGCACGGGTTTCGGTTTGCGGATAAGTCCCATGTGGCAGAAAAGGTCAAAGGTCAAAGGTCAGACTTCGGCACCTCGGCATTTCGGCTTCGCTCACTTCGGCAAGCTCACTTCGGCAAGCTCAGTGCATCGCAGCGCATCGCAATACGGCGCTTCGCTCGGCACAGCGCTCCGCTCAGTCACCAAAGGTCAAAGATTGTAGTTTCGCAGTGCCGAGGGAGCGTGTGTTTCTCGGACTGCGCGGTATCGACAGGAACTGGTTACGATCAGAATATACGCGGTGCGCCGCAGACATGCACCGTTCTTCGGCGGTAAAGAACCGGCAGCACGTATTTTATCGATGATTTTTCCGATCTCGACTTCATTCCAAAAGGACTCGCATATGGATCAATCTCGCCACGACAGCCAAACTTCGCGCCCGGATCTCTCCACTCGAGCCATTCATGCCGGAGAAAGCCGAAAGAAGTATGCGGACGCGATTACCACGCCGATAGTTCAGACTTCCACCTTCACGTTCAGTGATAGTCGTGATATCGAAGATTATACCAGGAAGGGCAAGGAGCATTTTGAGTACGGCCGATACGGCAACCCGACCGCCACGATTGCGGAGCGCCGCCTGGCGGATCTTGAGGGAGCCGAAGATTGCGTGGTGTTCTCTTCGGGCATGAGCGCAATAACCACCACGATTCTTTCTCTGGTGAAAACAGGGGATCATATCGTCATCACCGACGACAGTTACAAGAAAACACTCGAATTCTGTCGATCATACCTCAAACGTTTCGGCATCGGCTGCACGATTGTTCCATTCGGAGACTATTCGGCTCTCGAAGGAGCAATTCAGGAAACCACGCGGTTCGTTTTTTCGGAATCTCCCACCAATCCCTACCTGAATGTTTTCGACCTCGTGAAATTCAAAGAGATTGCCGACCGCCATAATGTGTTGTCTCTAATCGACAGTACCTTTGCCACTCCCTACAATCAGCGTCCTCTGGATTTCGGAATCGATCTGGTTCTGCAAAGCGGCACAAAATATCTGGCCGGTCACAATGATATCCTTGCCGGCGCGGCGTTGGGAAGAAAAGAGCTGATTGATGAGATCCGAAATCTCCACAAATCTATGGGTGGTGTGATCGATCCGCACTGTGCCTGGCTTCTCTTGCGGGGACTCAAGACCTTCCCAATGCGAGTACAGCGTCAGAATGAGTCGGCTCTTCAGATCGCCCGGTTTCTGGAAAGCCATGAATCGGTAGAGCGCGTCTACTATCCATTTCTTAAGAGCCACCCTCATCATGATGTGGCCGTGGAGCAGATGAAAGGTGGTGGAGGAGTCGTTACTTTTGAGTTGAAGGGCAATCTGGAGAGTTCGAAAAAATTCCTGGATGCGCTGGAGCTCTGCTACATCGGGCCGTCGCTTGGCGGGGTTGAAACGCTCATCACCCACCCCGCACTAGTGTCCTACTACGACTATTCACGAGAAGAACGATACAATCTGGGAATTACCGATACACTGTTTCGGCTCGCGGTGGGAATTGAGGATACCCAGGACCTCATATCTGATCTGAAAAAGGGACTATCTGCTATCTGAGTCCTATCAGGATCGGTCCGGAACCCCTTAGGTAGTGCCTGTCCGAAAGCTCCCGAAAATGGTCACCGAGTCCCGATTTCAATGGGGAAGGTGCCCTTTTTCGGCCGGAACCCCCCGTTCATCTTCCCGAGGTTAATTCGGGACTCGATGAACGGCGGGTTTCGGAAAGGCACTAACCAAAGAAAACCCCCGGGCGAAAAGGCCCGGGGGGCAACAATTTGCAGAAAATTTCAGTTTCTTCACTCAGGCAGCTTCAAGATCATCGCCGGCGACCTGAACGAGAGCTTCAGGCCGACGTATGGACTCCCGACGTTCGGTTTTCTTCGGAATATTCCGTAGTTTACGCTCCATTCGGCTGATACCTGCGTCCAGTGCTTTACCGATATTCTCCGCCTTCGCATCAACATGGAAAGATTTATGCCCCGCCTTAACGTGGAGCTTGAAATGTACTATATCTCCTTCTTTTTCAATTACAGCCTCAGCCTGCAGAATGCGGTGGTGGAATCGGTCCAGGTTCTCGACCTTTTTGGAAATGACCTCGCGCATAGATGTGGACACGTCGGTTTTCCTTGCCGTGATCATGCACTTCATCAGACAGCCTCCTTTATCGCACTCCCCCAACGGTATTGCCGGGAGACGGCTTTTGCCTATTGAGCGGCTCACTCGTGCTGCTCCGCATGTGAGTCCCCATACCTGAATATAGTACGGGCAATTGTTATTCTACCACCTCCCGAGTGCCTCGTCAACAACGCTGAGCGGTACTTGCCGGCGGCATTGGGGATTTAGTATTATGATAGACTCGGCGGTTTTTCGGCAACTGCCGAAATGATGGAGTCTTAGGAGATTCGCTTCTGAGGAAGTGAATATGGGGTTTTCTCGGAAAGAATTTCGAGAGCCCGCACTCTCACTGCGCGGAAGAATCCGTGATCTCCACCGCTTCGATTCTTCGAAAGGTACGACCAAGCCATAGCAGCGTATCTATCACTATTTCTGTGGCGTTTTCAATTCGAAACCCGGCACTGAACTCCTTGGAATCCGGAAGGCGGGTGCACCAGATTGCCATAACATCCAGGTCCAGGGTGGCGCTTCCGGAAGGGGCCTGCTGAGGCAGTTTCACCCGCAAACGATAGAAAGCACCGGGATTGAACATACCGGTTCGAAACAGGCGCAATCCGCTTGCAGATACATCCACGAGTTCACCGACCGGACCGTCTGTAGTGGGGTCGACAACAACTACTTTCTCCCCGATTTGCAGCCGTGAGTGATTTCGATTGTCCACACTCCCCGATTCCTGCCGAATCGGGCGAGGAGTTGCTTTTTCTCGGGTTGAGCGCGGGTGATCGGCTTTACCGTCAACGGGCAGACCAAGCTCCTCCCTTTTGACTCCGGATGGAATGTGTACGCCGTCAAAATTGCTTCCCTGGAAATCACAGTCAAGATATTCATCACCGAAAACAACCCCACGCAGGTCGGCACCCGAGAAATCCGCGGCACTGCACAGGGAGTCTTTCACGACCGTCCCTCGGAGGTCCGCACCTGAAAAGTCGGCACTATTGAAATAGCCGAAAGACAGGACTGCTCCCCGCAAATCGCTGCCGCAGAATCTGGTGCTGATACAGTTGGTCGAGGCGAAATTCACTCCACGAAGGTCCCCACCGCTGAGATCGGCATATTCGAATTTCGTTCCGGTGACGTGAAAGCCGCGGAGGTCCATTCCTCGCAGGTCATGCTGCGAAAGATTCATGTTCGAGATATCTCGTGAGCGCAGCCGTTCTTCAGGTACGCCAAGCTCAAGCAATCTCTGATGAGTTGATAAATCCATACATTCTCCCGTTGCCGCATTCAGGTACCCGCGGCTCTATGAAGACCCCATCCGAATTCCCAATTCTCCCGTCACTATGCAGATCGAAAATACCTTTGTGCCGTTTAGTGGGATACGAGATAACAGCGCACTTAACATTATGCCGACGAAACCGTAACAACGCAAGTGGAGAGGAAATCAATGGTATAATCACCGGAGAGTTTGTATTTTACTTCAAAAGGTAAATAGAGCCTGTCCGAAAACCCCATTCATGCCTCGCCCGGCTGCGAAAGGGCCCGGCCTCGTTGTCCCAAGCCGTTCTTTGCGGAAGATATTCTATATTTATTGCGGCATAAGATACTGTACCCATAGGGCATAC
>CAZEMW010000088.1:8098-8970 GCA_964513105.1 uncultured Fibrobacterota bacterium | reverse complement strand
GGCTTCGGATTCATTCTCGACGTCAAAAATCCGGGTAGTCATTCGGTCGGAAGCGACCCCGTCGTCGCGTATTGTTAATCTACTCCCGGAATGGTTTATAACGAGATTACCGTCTTCGATAGCAATAGTAGAGTTGTTGACATTTAGCTGGTTAACGATAGCGTTGTCAGTTGACAAACTGCCATTTTTGATTCGAACATTTCCGTCAAAATAGCCGCCCCAATGACCAGAATCCGGTGATTCATCATTTTGTCCGTCACTTCCATACACGCCAATGACAACTCCCCCCGAACCTCCGGCCACCCCATGTACGGCAATGCTGCTGAGCCCCTGCGCAAATCCCGCTTTTGTCTCGGCTTTAATACCATATAGGCTCTGCCCTCGAGCACCGGTTCCTTCCACGTTTGACCGAAAACCTATCGCAGAACTGTCTTCTACATCAGCCGGAGTAGTTTCAGCATCGATTCCTATTTCCGCGTCGTCGTTTGCATTCATATTGGCACCGAGTCGAACAGATACGCCTCCCCGACCATTCCCTTGAGAATCGATTCCCACGTCGACAATCCCTGTAATGATCCTGTCCGAACTCACCTTCAAGATATTACCGGCGTTGCTGATTACGAGATCATTATTTTCCACGTTTATTGTTGCGCCGTCGATCTTCAGCAGCCCCAAATCGCCGGTGTCTGCAACAAGTGCACCGTTCACATCCACATCTCCGTCAAATTTTCCGGCCCATGCCTCGCCGTTGAAAAATTCCTCTTCCGGGTAGGGACTTACTGTACCGTAAATAGCAATTGAAGTGGCCGACGGGTTATTCGGAGCCTCGACCGTAGAATACACCCCGTACATCGTCGGCTGTTGCACACCAC
>CAZEMW010000088.1:0-8088 GCA_964513105.1 uncultured Fibrobacterota bacterium | reverse complement strand
TCTACCGCTCTCGCACGGATGGCAATTGCATCGGAGCTTTCCGCCGGTTCTACAACGGAGTCAATTCCGACAATACCACCCGCCGTTGCGCCCCCGGTCCGCGTTTCCCGCCGCGCAGCGGAAAAGGGATCTTCATGCACCGACACCACCCTTTCCGCCACTATCTCAGACAGATTAGCGAATCGTCTTCCGGCTATCCCCGCCACACTGAAAAGATTCGGAAACCGATCCCCTTCCCTTTTAGCACGCAAGTCGATTGCACTTTGGTTTGTGGAATTGATATCGGCTATCACCACCTCGTTGGTCGGAATATCTTCGGTCCTTCCCCGTACAACTTGCTCGAAGTCGTCATACACGACCAGACCGCGATCGCTTGGTGGGGTGACGGAATCCGCGAAAACCCCCACCAGCTTGATGGGAACATTTTCCTGTTCGACCAACGCCTGCTCGGATTCATACGAAACCTCAATCTCGTAGAGGTCTTCGTTCGGCACGTTGTTGACCGAAACAACTGAGAAAACGATATCGGCGTTAGGATGATTGTGCAATTGTATGTGCGGAGCGCTGCCCGGTGTGCCGAGAAGCTTGAGAAAGTCCGCGTTTCTGCCAATGAGCTGAGCCGTACCGGCATCTTCGGCCGCGGCGGGAACATCGACTACTGCTTGCGGTTCGACCGTTGAGGTATTTCTGCTTTTTGCCCTTATGACCAGAAGGCCGTCACCGGAAAACGCGGGATATTCTCGCACGGTTTTCGAATGAAGGATAGCTATTCGTTCGGGATTCCCCTCCGTTGCATCAACCGGCAAAATGGCTATTCCGGGATGAATCCGAAGCACGCCTCCGTCGTACGATGCCTCAAACGAACGATCGGACGGCTGAAGGTCGCTGTTGAGCGTGGTGACGACACCGTAGTTGTCCACGGTGGAGAGAATGTACCGATACAGATTCTCCTTCATTGCGCCTTGAAGAAGGTCCAGTTCGAACGAACCTATTTTCAACCCCTTTTTGATCCTAAACTCTTCCATCAGGTCCTCCTGTTCACAAAATTTTGATTAATCTTTTATCAGGCTACAAAGAACGTATCCGTTGGTCCGTGTACCACCGCCGGGTCCGTCGGCGGGTACCATACCACCTGAAAATGTACCCATGCCGGAACGAGATCCTCATAGATAATTCTCAGTATTTCGTCCTTTGTGTAATAGCCGTCGTGATTTCGGCGGATGTAGCGAAACAGCCCGGCGACATCCAAGAAGAGATTGCTCTCCTCGGGATTGTACCGGAATTCCGAGTCGTCCGAGTCAAACTCGATTACCCCGTCTGGAAACGTGTAATCCAGGTACCAGTTGTGATCATTGACATTCACTTCAACAAAAAATCGATTGTTGTTGTTTACGGCTTTGATAAGCAGAATTGAAGAGATATCCAGAAAGCGGAGCGGTTGCTCCGGTGCGTAGTTGCCTTCTTCATTGAAATCCGGATATGTAATATCGAGAAACCAACTCGCTTTCTCGCCCCCCGGTATCGCATCGTCAAGGATCCGATACTCAACATGTCCTCTTGTAATTCTTGTCAGATCGTAGACCAGACCGAAATTTCGCGGTGTGCCGCTTTCAGTTGATGATTTCGCACGCCCGGCAGGACCGTTGAGCGTGCCGCGAAGAAGGTGTATGGCCCGATGATTCCGTATTAGCTCCACAAGTTGCCGCTCGGATTCGTACCGCCCTCGGAGTACCCGGTACTCATCGGCAAATTGCTGAAGGTTCCGCAGACCGTCCCCGGTTCCCTGTTGATCCGGGACCTCTGAAAGTATTCCGCCGACAAACACTTTGCGGAGTTCAAGCAGTTTGTCCCCCACCCATTTGGTATACGATTTTGCGGTAGCTCGCAGAATATCGTTCAGGGCGACCGACGAACGATTAACGAAGGGAGGAAGAAACCGAGCGATCCTCGACTCTGCCTCTTTTTCACGTTCGGAGAGCGTCTTCTCCGCATCCGGGGCACGAAAGGCTTCTCTCAGATTATCGGGATGCACTTCGCCGAAATCGGTGAACCCCTCAAGAAACTGTTCGTGCGGATTGGGAAACAAACTCCCACTCTGTACTATTTTTACCTTTGCCATATAGACATTTCCTCAGGAGTTCTTACAGGGCAGTTCTGAAACTGAAATTCATGGACAACAGCCGCGGAAGATAACCCCGCGGTATCCGGATGTCACTTGCCGGCCTGAATGTGCCTGGAACGATTCGCTCCACGCCCCGGGTCTGCTCTATTACCGCGATCAAATCGCTTTGCCCGACAATCCTCCGGTCAAACGGCCATCTGCTGTGGTCAAGGTACTCAACCAGAGCGTTCCCCAGACTTCTGATTACCTCCTGTTCATCGACCGAACCGCCGACGACAAGAGTTCCGGATAGTCGGATATTTTCGTATCGCATATTTCGCATGATTACCGGAACCAGCGCAGGCATCCGTTCACTCAACTTCATCCGCATTATCTCGAGCTCATCTGATGTAAAGGATGCCGTCCCGTTGGCGTGAGCGACATAAACAACCACACTGTTATGGGTGGCCCCGAGGCCGCGTTCGACCAGAATGCGCCCAATCCGTATCCGCGCCCCTCCGTCAATAGTCCTGATTTCGTCCTGAAGTTCAAGTAACTGAGCTTCGACAAACGTGCTGGTCCCCTGATTCAGTTGGTCAATCGAGTGGACCGCGCGATAGCGAAGTTCAAAATCCCGCTCCTGCTTTTCACGTCCGCCCTGTCCCGGCGCACGGTTGGCTATGGTCAGGAGTTCCGCCAGATTTTCAGGCTGTTCGGGCAAAGACTCACCAATTATATTTGCCCCGCCGACCCCCTGGGTAATCGATCCCGACGGTATATTCCCGGCAAGCCCCGGAGTTTCCGCTCTCGCTTCTACAACTCTGTCGACCTGGGGACCGAACTCGGTCGGATTTCTGAACGCCACCGACGCCAGGGTTACAAAAACGACTCCTTCCGCCGATATGACTTTCATGCCCGACGGTATCACCAGATCGTCCATGCCCAAATCCGCGTTCGGATCGATTCCTACATGCAGAACTACTCCGGCATGTACCGCCTGCGTCCTTCGCTCTATTCCACGAGACGCGGCAAGGTCCTCGAGATCGTTGCCCTGCGCCGTGAGAAGGAACAGCTTTCTTCGCAGTTGCTCGATTTCGTATCGGGTTTCATCAATTTGAAACGAGAATGCGGAGAGAATCGACCGTATGACCGAATTGACACCAAAGTACGACAAGCGTGCGGTGCCGGCCACGACATTCCGTATGAGATCAATCTCTATGGCCCTGCGACTCATGTTACCTCGCTATTCGAACGGGATTGTTGTTTTTCGGGAGAACAAGAATATCGAGGGTCACCCCCTCATTATTCGATTCGACATCATTTACCTGAACCGCCTCAACCCTGGGATCCTGCATTAGTGCCTGCTCGGCTTTCGCGGTGAACCATTGTCGACGAATGACCGTGGGGATATCGTCGTTTACTACTCCGTCAAACCCAAACGACCGTGAGGCAGGATGTTCACCCGGTGAAGTTGCGACGATATTCCCCAATCCCTGCTTCAGGGTTTCAATCGGATCCAGTACCGACAAGTCGCTTCCCGTCGACGGCGCATTTACGGAAGTTGCCCCAACTTCACCGACGTCCAGATCATTTGGCAGGTCCGCCCCAAATGCCTCAACGCTCCGCATTGTTCCAAAAATCGGGAGATTGGCATTCACGAGGGCCGCTTCGGATGGTGACACAAGCACCGGCACTTCGATATCCATTCCTTCTTCAAGATCCGAAGGCAGAAGATCGTTGTATTCGGCAATCATTCTCCAATCGGAGACATTGTAGTCATATGCGATGCTCTCCAGGGTCTCATACGCGGCTACCCGATGAGATATGGTACGGACCAGAACATTGTTTGATTCTCCGGACACGAACCTTGAAATAAGGTGGTCGCGTTCGGTTTGCGACAGCCGCATATATCGGTGTATGGTACTCAACTGAGCCAGAGAAGCCTCGATTTTTTGATATCGGTCGATAACCGGATCGTACTCCGCTACCTGCGTATCCAACTCAATCTCCCGGGGATAAATCTCTCCACGACTTTCCTTTTCTCTTTCCAACCCCGCAAGGAAGCTACGGACCCTCTCCAAAGCATTCAAAACGGTGGGGAAAAAGGTCACAAGCCGCCGTCGCAAGTCGTTTAGCGGCAAGTCGGAATCGACCGGAAGAAACTCGTTGGAGGCCGACGGAGTAGCGGCGGTTCCGTCCAGTATGCGCACTACCAGAGGAGACAATTGCGTAATTGTGTCAAGCTGGTCTTCAAGTGATTGTGCCATGTTGTATCCTATGCCTGAAGGCGTATTGCTCTGACCAGAGTGTCTGTCGGAGCGACTCTTGAAGTCGGCGAATTTATTGTATTGACCAATGCATCCAGAACCGTTTTGCTGAAATCTATTCCCTGAATAGAATCAACCGCCGAAGCGGATCCGCCCACTCGACTGCTCAACTCGGTACTCGTCAGTTCACTATCCGGCCCGTCGGCCGTGTACTCCGTTACTATGGGACCCACCTCTTTGAGTGACAGCGTATAGTAGGGCAGGTTGTTGTGATCGGTACTCTCATTGATATTGAAACTGTTGATATCCACCGTGAACTGTTCTTCATTTATGAAATCGAAGAAATTCACGGCATAGAAGTACTGTGAGTCCGATCCACCGGGTAGTTGCTCCAGTGGCGAAGTGGTCAACTTGCGTCTTCCGGCAACCGGATGCCCGACCAGATCCCGTCTGGTCGTTGCCAGCGAGGCCTTAAAGATGTCTTCACGAAACTCAAGCAGCCGGTCCCATCCGGTTTTCAACTCCGAACGATCCATGCGGGATATCTGCCCAAACGTGCCGTTTATATTCACTTCGGTCAGCTCACGTCCGTGGACGTCTCGGAATCCCGAGACTACCCCCTGCCGTTCGGCAGTTTGAGAAATCATGTTTCTGCTGGAATAACGGTATTGAATGGAATTGGGAAGAACCGCAAGTGACACGATCCGCACTTCTTTAATATCCACGATTCGGCCGGTTCTCCCGCTGTAGGCAATTCTCATCAACTGAAAAATCAGGTACAAGAATTGCGGGGTACCCAGTACCCGGTCTTTAGCAGGCTCCGCCCCGCCGGGAGATACGGCAAACGGTACGGATCCGGTTGGTACGTAGACCCGCGTGCCGACAGCCGAACGGACCGACTCCGGAACGTTACGAAGGCGAGAAGGTAAAACATCAGCCATGATTTGCTCCTTCAGACATTATCGGCCGGAGACCGAACGAATCAAACATTCGGCAACCGCGCCTGTTTCCTCAGGGGGAACACGCCGGAAGGAGCATCACTGCCCCGGTCGAAATTTTCTCTCGACCAGAGGAGTACTATAATAGTATAGTAAATACAGTGAGAGCCCACGCTTCGGCGTGTGCCTCCAAGCGGGGAGATCGGATCATACTTTAACGGGTAGGCCGATTTCCCCTTTTATTTTTTCGGAATAGTATTCCGATGTTCTCGTCTCTATCTTAAACTACGTTCCTGCAAAGCGACAAACCGAACATCAAATGTTCGATTTGGAATTTTTTTCCACCAGACTCACATTCTTGCTCATCCTCTGATAATCCGCAAAGAACTTCTTCTTTTTAAGGTAGTACGCCTGTTGCGTATCGTACTTCTCCGAAGCCACAGTTGCACATGGAGTGCTGCATCCGTTTACCTTTTTTCTTCGAGAACAGCGAAATGCATCTTGAAACAGGTCCAGGAAAAACAGCAAATGACGAGGGTTCATCCCCAGATGTCTTGAGATCAGCCTGCGTAATTGCTGTGTGGAAATCCCGACACGATCGGCCCAGAGGTCGACATAGCAGGGCTTTGCTTTAAGTGCAATATCTGCAGCCGAATGGATTGTTTCGTTTCTCAGGCGAGACCCGGGGGGAGCGGCAAGATTGTAGAGGAAAGCTCTGTTCACGGCATCCGAAAGCACATTGCGGCTCATATCAAACGGCATCTCTATCGCATCGACAGCACCGGCCGTCGCGGCAAGATAGCTGGTTCGAAACATAGTTCTGGTGCCGACCGCTATGAACGGTACCACGTAGCTCAAGCTACTCACCAAATCAACCGCGTCGGCGCCAAAGCCGAAATCCACCACCGCGACCGCCGGGTCCCCATTTTTCGCAAACCACTTTTCAGCTCTTTCTGGAGACGACAAGCAGACTGCCTCATACATACTGAAGGGCCTGAAATACGTGCACAGCTGCTCAGCCAAATTTCGGTCTCGTTCTACTATGACCAGTTTTACGGCTCCGTTCAAAAACGAAAACCCGTCGCACGGTGCCCCGGTGCTGTTCTCTGAGACTGCATAAGCGCTCTGCGGAGGACGAACTCGCGTTCTGGTCTGATGTTTCATGGGCATATTTCCGTTTACTGCTGAAGAGACAGACGCTTCTTGCATGGTTCTACAGGAAAACGTGCATGCTCAGGTAGTGATAACCGGACACGAATATCCGACAAAATTGTCGTACTCTTACAGTAGAATTGAAAATCAACAATCCCGGGGATCGTTTCCAAACAGGAGGGCCGAGAACGGTGTTGTGCATCGTCGACATGGGACAAAATTCCTCACTGAAAAACGGTGATAAAGTATAAATGATTGCGGACAATGCGTGGAAGCATTCCGCGGGCTATTGAGTATAATAAATCACGGCACCATGTTCACACAAGTAATGGTAGACTTAGCCTCACCAGCCCAGGGAGATTTGAAGCCTGTTCGGCAAAAGGTAATTTGTACGACGAGCACTTCAGCGAGGGTCGTTGAAATCAAGGAGAACATTTTGCATCGGCTCAAAGAATCCATGTAAAACGCTCAGCAGGCCCGGATACCACCAACAGGAACACTCCCATGTCGGATACCGATTGCTCGCATTCCCACTACGGCTATTTCAAGCGCATTCTCCTGTGGATCGGCGGCACGTCGGTCTGTAAACAGTGCGGACAAAGAATTCGGCTTGACGGACGCACGAGCAGACACCTGCACTTCAGTCTGGTAGCTATACTTTTCGCAGATTTCCTGCTGCTTGGGCTGATCTCCGGATTCATTTGCGCCTATATATTGACACTTATCGACATTACGGTTCCACCGCTTTTCGGGACTATCGTACCCGCGCGAAAAACCGGCACCATTCGGGAAACCCTGCGCGGGATTCGGCGATACGTTCTTCCCATTCCGTTGCTTGCGTTCCTTCTGGTCCTGCTGCCGGTATGGACCTGGTTTTTGCTGAACCCAATTCCCGTTGTTGTACACGACATCGACACCGATATACTTGCATTCACCCAAATCGATCGCGATACCACGATCGACGCCATGCCGATACTGCGTCAACTGCCCCGCCCGTCTTCCGACGACTCTTTGCGTCTCCGCACGGCCTATAACCAGGAATACGGCTGCAATCCGAAGGTATATGCAATTGCCGAACGGCTCTATGATCACACCGCACCCCTAACGACGTGCACGTTCATAGATACCACCAAACTGCCTCACCGGACAGACGACAGTTCTGAGGGATGCAGCGTTTATGGTCGGTATGGGGTGACAACGACCTACCTTTACGCGTTGATCATTAAGCTGCACTGTGATTTCAGGGAAGGACGGTATAGAGAAGCTCGAAACACTCTCTCACGAACGCTTCATCTTTGCCGTCTAATTGGGGAAGCGCAGGTTGATTTGCCGAACACCATGAAGGCATTGATTCTTTCGAGCCGGGCACTCGCCCAGGTGATCAATTATACGGAGACCATTGAGTCCGTGCAACAAAGTGTTGAAATGATTCGGGAAATCGAGCGGTATACCTTTGACAAGGCAATTCTGCTTAACACACTTCGTAAGGAGCATCGATGGCAGTTGTCGCTACTGAGCGAGATTTCAGAACAGTTCAGGGATTCATCCGTCCGACAGGGATTTGGTACCCGCTTCATCTGGGACGAGCAGGAAACAAGACAGATTGTCGATCACTTATGGGCACGACAGG
>CAZEMW010000087.1:0-8979 GCA_964513105.1 uncultured Fibrobacterota bacterium | reverse complement strand
CAGTTATGCAACCGGTTCCGGTGGTGAGGCGTATGTGCACCATATGCACATTTCTCCTTTTGAGTCCGGAAACCGGTACAATCATGATCCGTATCGGAAACGAAAGCTGCTTCTGCACAAGTCCCAAATATTGCGCTGGTCCAAAGAAGTTGATCGTCAACGGCTGACCATTGTTCCCCTGAGCGTCTATTTTGACCGTCAGTGGGTAAAAGTCGAGCTTGGGCTCTGTAAGGGCAAACGCAAGTACGACAAGCGCCAACAGATTGCCAAAGAGGCATCGAAGCGAAATCTGGATCGGCTGATTAAGTCCCGAAGGGGGTAACTTTCGGAGGGAGAAAGAGAGGTTCGATGCTAAACCGTGCCGTGGGTGGATTGTTGCTGGTGGTATTGGTTTCGGTGTATGCCCCTGATGCGGCTCATTCCAAACCGAGTATCGAAGTCGTTCTGGGAGAAGGAGGGCCGCGAGCCGAGATCCCGGTGTCCGGAAAGGGTTCGATCAAAGACATGCTCTCCGTCCCGGCTATCGCCGAGGCCCTTGGGTATTCGTGGCATTGGGACAGGATAGCGGAGGAATTTCATTGTTCCGGATCTAAAGAAGTCGTTATTATTCGGGATGTATCCTTCTGCAGTGTGGACGGTAGGCAAATTGCCTTGGCCTACCCGGCGGTGAGAGTACATGCTTCATTGTACATGCACCGGGACGACCTCTCTCGTGTCTTTCTCACGGATGACTCAATCAGAGTTCCGGAAAAGGCTTTGTCTCGGAGTGAGGGTGACCCGAAGGCCGAAAAAGCCGAACCGGTCGCGGTTGCGATTGAAGATCCGGTAAAAACGCCGGATGCAGAACCGAGAGAGCCGACTCTGAAGCCTGTTCCCGACCCAGCAGACCTGGTTCCTCGTGAAGACGCAATTCGAACGATTGTTCTCGATCCGGGGCATGGCGGAAAGGATCCCGGAGCGGTAGGGTCGGACGGTACTCTGGAAAAAGACATCGTTCTTGCCATCGGGCTTGCCATTCGTGACCTGCTGGAGACCGATACCGGCTTGCAGGTGTTCATGACTCGTGACAAAGACGAGTTTCTCAGTCTCAAGGCTCGTACGGCATTTGCGAACGAAAAAAAAGCCGATCTATTCATCAGCATTCACGCCGATGCCATTCCGGGATCCAGGAAAAAGAAAGCATCGATACAAGGATACAAAATGTACTTCCTCTCTCAGGCAAAGAACGAGTTCGACAAGATGATTGCCAGGCGGGAGAACTCGGTTGTCGAGCTTGAAGAGGAAACCGATCAGGGTGATTATCTTCAAAACATTCTGATCGATATGGTCGGTAATCAGTATCTGACCGAGAGTCAGGATCTGTCTATTTCATTGGCCGAAACATTTGGACGTGAACTCACCGAAACGAGAAAACTCCATACCGGGGTAGGGCAGGCGCCATACTATGTGCTGAACGGTGCCTATATGCCTTCGGTACTACTGGAGGTCGGTTTCGTTTCAAATCCCAGGGAATGTAAGCTGTTGACAACACCAGCCTATCAGAAGAAAATCGCTCATGCGGTGAAGAAGGCTATAGCCGGATTCCAGGAAACCATGAGGGTGGCCGATGAGCGATAATCGACCAATCGGCATATTCGATTCAGGGCTCGGGGGGCTTACCGTCGTTCGTGAACTGCAGCGTCTTATGCCGGATGAATCGCTCATATACCTGGGCGATACGGCAAGAGTTCCGTATGGAACGCGTTCCGACGAAGCTATTCGGCTGTTTGCCGAGCAGGACACGAAATTCCTGATTCGGCATGAAATCAAAATGCTTATCGTGGCCTGTAACACGGTCTCGTCGGTAGCACTTGATCATGTGCGCTCGTTTGTGAAAGAGATTCCGGTTATCGGAGTAGTACATCCCGGCAGCAAGGCGGCAGTACTCCGGACTGCGGAACGAAAAATCGGCGTGATTGGAACGCATGCGACAATACGCACAAATGCATATGCGGATACCATAGGTAAAATTGATTCTTCTATCAAGGTGTACGGCAAAGCGTGCCCGCTTTTCGTTCCGCTGGTCGAAGAAGGCATGGCGGGACATGACATTGCCAGATCCGCCGCGCAGCATTACCTGTATGAACTGGTGGACATAGGAATCGATTGTCTGATCCTTGGCTGCACTCACTATCCCTTGCTTCTGGAAACGATCATGGGAACGGTGGGAACCAGCATAGAACTGATCGACAGCGCGCTGTGGGCGGCAAAGGAAGCACAGGATATCCTGCAGGCGCTTAAGGAGACCGCTTCGGGCAATCCCTCGAGCGAAAACTCCGAAGTAAAATTTTTTGTAACGGATATAACGCCTTCGTTCGAAAAAGTGGCGGGAAGATTTTTGGGCAAAGACATTCCAAACATACGAAAAGTAAATATAGAGGAATTGGGTGAAGACGGCCATTGCGGCTGAGTCGGTCTTGAAATAGACCGTTGGTTTTCACCCGTCGGCAACAATAAATAAGTGGAGATGAGATATGTCCGGTCATTCAAAATGGCACAGTATCAAACACGCCAAGGGCAAAGCTGATGCGGCCCGAGGTAAGCTTTTCAACCGGTTGATTCGGGAAATTTCCATAGCGGCGCGTCTTGGTGGTGGAGATATTGAGTCTAACCCACGGCTGCGGACCGCGGTTTCAACGGCGCGCAGCAATAATATGCCCAACAAGAACATCGAGAATGCTATCGCCAAGGGAACCGGGCAGCTTGAAGGGGTCTCCTATGAGGAGATCACTTTTGAGGCCTACGGACCGGGTGGGGTTGCGTTGCTCATCGACTCGATGACCGACAACAGAAACCGAACCGTTGCCGAGGTGCGCCATGCGATCACGAAAGCAGGGGGGAACCTGGGGTCGACCAACTCGGTTAACTGGATGTTCAACACTATTGGTCTTATTCGGGTAGATAAAGCGGCGTCCGACGAGGATACTCTCCTTGAGATTGTTCTCGAGGCGGGGGCTGAGGATATGAAGCTGGAAGACGACGAATACGAGATTGTCTGTCAACCTGAGAATTTTGAGAGCGTGCGAGCCGCTCTTGAAGAAAAGGGCATTACTCCGACTTCGGCCGAAGTCACAAAAATGCCGGAGAACACCGTTAAGGTTACGGGTGATGAGGCCCTTCGCGTGCTCAAACTTATGGATGCCCTCGACAACCTTGACGATACCCAGAACGTTTCCGCAAATTTCGACATAAGCGACGAAGATATCGCCGCGTATGAAAGCGGCAAATAGGAAATGCGAGGATAGCATATCTCCGAGATACGAGTTTTTGGCATAGACCCGGGGACGACCGTGACCGGGTTTGGAGTGGTTTCGGCTCGGGGCAACACCCTGAAATGGGTAGACTCCGGTGTGATTAAACCGCCCAAATCCGGTTCACTCCCCGAAAAACTTACCTATATCCATCGAGAACTCAGCTCCCGTATAGAGCGTCACGAGCCTGATCTGGTGTGCGTGGAAGAGGCGTTCTACGCGAAAAATGTACGCACAACGCTGGTGCTTGGACATGCCCGTGGCGTCGCTCTTCTGGCAGCTTGTCAGAGCGGAGTTGGAGTGGCCGAATTCTCACCACGGGAAATAAAAAAGGCCGTTGTCGGCAATGGGAATGCCTCAAAGGATCAGATCATGTACATGGTCAGAATGCTTTTGTCTCCACCTGATTCGGGTCAACAGATTGATGCATGTGATGCACTCGCCGCGGCCCTGTGTGGGTACTACCACCGAAACAGCCGAGTGCCGTCGCCGGTAAAAACTCGTGGTGCCCCACGAAGCGCAATCGCCGGCGCGGGGGGGGGAGCTATCGATGTTTGAATACCTGCAGGGCTCACTTGTTCGGAAAACTCCTTCGGAAGCGGTCGTTGATGTCGCCGGGGTGGGGTATCTTCTGGAGATCACAGCCGTATCATTCGGCCAATTGCCCGACATGGGCGAAACGCTGACTCTGTATACTCATTATCTGGTTCGTGAAGACGCTCACAAACTGTTTGGTTTTGTGACCTCCGAGGAACGTGCGGTTTTTCGAAAACTGATCGGTATCAACAAGGTTGGTCCGCGGGTAGCACTGGGAATACTTTCGGTTCTCTCCCCCGAAGAGCTGGCGAATGTGGTTGCGATGCAGGACTCGCCCCGTCTGAGCCGCGTGCCGGGTATTGGTCCTAAAACGGCACAGCGCCTGGTACTCGAGCTGAAAGGCAAAATCGATTTGCCTTCCATGCCGACAACGGCTCCGTCCGGGCAAACGAAAATGGCTGCCGCTGTGAAACCGGCCGGGGGTGATGCAATCGTAATACGCGATGCTCATGATGCCATGATATCACTGGGCTACTCCGAGCAGCAGGTCGATAAAGCATTGAGTCGTGTCCGAGAGGTCGCGGAATCGGGAATGCCGGTTGAAGACTGGATCCGAAAAGCATTACAGGTGATATAGAACATACATGAATGATCCAAATGAGAAACGGGTGGTTGCGGCCGGAGAACGGGACGAGGATCGTGAACTCGATGCTTCGTTGAGACCGCAACTTCTTCGCGATTTTGTTGGTCAGGAAAAGTTAAAAGAGAATCTTTCCGTGTTTATCGAGGCTGCCAGAAAACGGGGAGACGCCCTTGATCATCTGCTGTTCTGTGGGCCTCCCGGCTTGGGGAAAACCACCCTGGCCAGGATTATCGCAAACGAAATGGGGGTGGAGGCCCAGATAACTTCCGGACCGGTTCTCGAGAAAAAAGGTGATCTTGCGGGAAGTCTGACAAACATTGCCCATAAGGAAATTCTGTTTATCGACGAAATCCATCGTCTGAATAGAGTGGTTGAAGAATGTCTGTACCCGGCAATTGAGGATTTTGTTTTCGATATCATGACCGGCGACGGACCTGCCGCGAGATCTATTCGGATTCCTCTGAACAAATTTACTCTCGTCGGATCGACAACGCGAGCCGGTATGCTTACCTCGCCCATGCGGGCTCGTTTCGGGTATGTCGGACGAGTTGAGTATTATACGCCCGAAGACCTGAAAATTATTGCGCTGCGCTCATCCGGTATTCTGGGTATCTCCTGCGACGATGATGCTGCATTCGAGCTCGGGAAACGCGCCCGCGGAACACCACGGATTGTCAACCGGCTTCTTCGGCGAGCCCGGGATGTCGCCGAGGTGAAGGGAAATGGTAAAATTACGCTCGATATTGTGAAAAAAACGCTGTCGATGCTGGGAGTCGATCCCAATGGTCTTGATGAAATGGACCGCCGGATTCTATCCTCTATTATTGAGCACTACGGCGGGGGACCGGTTGGTCTGAACACTGTTGCCGTTGTTGTCGGAGAAGAACCCGACACCATAGAAGAAGTGTATGAGCCATACTTGATACAGTCGGGCTTTATCAAGCGCACTCCCCGAGGACGGGAAGTCACTCGAAGAGCGTATGAGTACCTGAAACTCTCGCCACCGAAAAAGGCTTCCGATTCTCAGATAGATTTATTCGGTACATAGTGCCTGTCCGGAAACTCGCTTTAGTGCCTCGACCGAGCGAGAAGAACCGGCGCTTCGTCGTTTTCGCTTCTTGAGAAAGGGACGTGCGACGAGGAAGACAAAAAAAACAATAATACTTTGGAGCTAAAATGAACTGGGTGGATGTTGGGCGTTTTCTTGTCCTGGCCGGTACGGTTATTGTAGTAGTAGGACTTGTCTTTATGGTATCGGACAAACTGCCGATCGGCCGCCTTCCCGGAGATATCCGTTTTGGCGGAGAACGGTTCAGAATCTATATTCCGATTACCACGAGCATTCTTCTTAGTATTCTCATTACGCTGGTGCTGAACTTTTTTGCACGAAAGTAGGGCACGAGATGAAGAGCGATTCAGGTCAGTCGAATGATGAAACCGTCCGGGTTTCAGTAGAGGTGCGTGGGCGTGTTCAGGGAGTAGGATTTCGGTTCTTCGCCAGGGAAAGTGCTGAATCTCGCGGGGTTACCGGTTGGGTGCGGAATCTTCCCGACGGACGGTCGGTTGGGGCCGAAGCTCAGGGAAGTGCCGGTGCGGTCGAAGGGTTTCTGCAGGATTTGCATCGGGGCCCGGCCATGGCGCATGTCGCAGAGATGCGGACAAACCGTATTCCACCCAGAGAGAATGACTGTGAGTTTTTTATTCGCCATTAGTTTGTGCCTGGTTCAACGGCTAAACGCGCCGCAACTCGCTTAAAAAACCGGCGATTCCTCAGGGGAGCATGCGGAGGGCCGGTGTATCGCTCGTGTCGAAAGATGGTGTCGACCATTAAGAACCGCACAAAATGGGTTTCTCGCATCTCCCTTGTTTTCGAAATGAAAGGATGTCGCAATGCAGGAATTGAGTGAGGAGCAACGTCTGGAAATCCGTAACCTTGTGTACGATTTCTTCTCCGAAGAGTGCGACACCCCTCGGGAAGAATTACATGAAAATACGAATATCATCGATGATCTCGAAGGTGATTCGTTGATGTTCCTTTCACTTCTGGAAATGGTCCGGAAGAAGTACGGCCTCACAATCGAGCTGAAAACACTGGGAAAACACCTCATGAAAAAGCCGGCAAACACAATCGGACAGGTTGTGGAGCTTACCGAGAAGATCGTAGTGTATGGAAACGATGTCGTCACGGTGGACTTTTAGTTCTTCACGAAAGATTTTCGGTTGCGGCATTGACAGCGAGCGAGTTGAGCGCTTTGGCACATTTCGAAACTCTGAAGACCGGCCGTTTCCATTCGTTTTTGCTCCAGGGGAGCACCAAAGACTTCTGCTCCTGGAAGATCCCCCGAATGGTTTCTGTGCGGCATTTTGCTGCAAGGAGGCCGTTCACAAGGCCGTCGGTGCATTTTATGACTACACGCAATGCGTGTTGCAGTACGAGCCGTGGCGGCGGATTGCTCCGATACAATTTGCGGACGAGTTTCTTGAAACGTACGCGATATCCGGCGGTATAGCCAGGATCCAGTCACAATCCACGGCCGGCGAGATAACCGTATCAGTCGTCCTTTTCGAGTGAATAAACAGATGCAACCACAACGAATTGCCGTAACCGGACTTGGATTGATGACCGGTCTGGGGCTCGATAGGGAGACCTCCTGGAAAGGACTTCAATCCGGATTATCTCCGATCCGACCCTTTTCGCTATTCGAACCCGCCGACCTGTCTGCTCCTTTTGGTGCACAGCTTCCTGAAGGAGCCGAGGAGCTGTTTGGTCGCCGTATCAAAACGCGAAGTCGGCGGCAGATGACCCGCGGCACAATGATTACGCTTGTTACCGCGGAGGATGCGATAAACGATGCCCAGTTTCGGCACACCCCGGACCCTTCACGAGTTGGAGTGGTGATTGGTGCGACCGGAACGGGATATTCTCACCAGGAATCCCAGGGACCCGACGAGCATCGTATCTTGCGAAACATGGCAAGTGCACCGGCTGCATGGGTCAGCTTGAAACTGAAGTTCGAAGGACCGTCGTTTGTCGTAAGCACGGCCTGTTCATCCGGCATCGTAGCACTTCATGCGGCAGGCATGCTCATAAACTCCGGACAATGTGATGTCGTAGTCGCGGGCGCCGCGGATTCTGCACTGAACTATGAGGATGTTCGAGGGTTTACATCCCTTATGGCTCTATCCGAGGACACTGGTAATATGCATACGGCCTCCCGGCCATTTGACAAAAACCGCAATGGTTTTGTTATGGGTGAAGGCGGAGGGATTATGGTCGTGGAATCACTTGAGCACGCCCGTAGACGAGGGGCACATGTGTATGCCGAACTGTTCCCTCCCGCTCTCAGTTCCGAGGCTTACAACATTATCTCTCCGCGCCCGGGAGGAGAGGGCATGAAGAAAACCATGTTGCAGGCCCTGCGGAATGCCGCACTTGAGCCGGGGGAAGTGGATTACATAAACGCGCACGGAACGTCTACGCTTCTGAACGACAAATACGAAACGGAAGCTATCAAGCAGGTTTTCGGGGAAGCGGCTCAGTCAATCCCTGTGTCTTCTACAAAGTCCATGACAGGGCATTGTCTGTCCGCCGCCGGAGGTATTGAGGCCGTAATCTGCTGTCTCGCTATTCGTGACGGCATAATACCCCCCACCGCCAATCTGCACAATCCCGATCCGGATCTGGACCTGGACTATGTTCCCCTCAAGGCGCGCCCCGCGAATCTTGGTACGGTAATGTGCAACTCTTTTGCTTTCGGCGGGCAGAATGGAGTGGCGATATTCTGCAAACCGGGTGATCCGGATTGAGCGGTACCGGAGCTGAAGGGATGAACGCGGTCGTGCCGAACACCCCTGCTCATTCCACCCAAAGCCTGCTACATTCACAGCTTCGTTCGAAAGCTACAGCGCCGATCTGATTTCGAACAGCTCGGATATTTTTTTCATTCTTCGCCGATTAACCCCCAAGTCGTTGCGACCGACTCGTGAGGCGGAACGGAATTGAATCGTCTTCTCGTTGTGGTCGAATGAGAATTCAACATCATCGACAAATCTCCAGAGGAATGATCGGAACTCTACATACAGATAGTCGGATGTCTGAGCAATAATCTCCGTTCTCGGCATTGAGTTGATGACCCGTACAAGGTTCATCATTGCATCCTGCATTGACCCGTTGTAGGTCAAAGGACGCATGCGTTTGCTTTCATCCGTTGCCCGAGTGGATACACAGTTCGGGGTCTCCGGGCAGGGGGCCAGTTTGTCATGCCCTTCGCCGACCCTGGGCGGACGAGTAGAGGCACATCCGACGAGCAGAGCGAGTCCCATCGAAATGAATGCGAGTGCGGGGATAACTATTCGAAATCGCTTTGTTTCCATCGGCGGTAATCCTCCATGGTGTCGATGTCATACAGTGTTCGAAGTTCCGTCGAGCGAAATCCGTTCCTCTCGATTATATCATACGTTTCCCGAAGAAGCATCGCCGATCCCCAGGAAACAGCGGAAAATATATCC
>CAZEMW010000086.1:0-9044 GCA_964513105.1 uncultured Fibrobacterota bacterium | reverse complement strand
GCATATGACTTATAGACGAGCAGTGCAAGACCAAGTCCGACAAGCAGTTCCAGGGGGGTCCCGATGGCGACAAACAGCCCCGTATGAACAAGTGCTTCACGGAACTCCTCCATTTCCAACACGGAAAGAACGGGTTGCATGGTAGGGAAAATTTGCCCGCCGTCCGGAGTCGTGTATGAAAAGCTCATACCGATCAGATAGATCAGCACCACGACAAAAAAAACCAGAAGATAGCCGGCCGCCGGTACCAGCGGCCAGGTCTTCCGGCACATTTGCACAAACGCGTTTCCGCTTCCGCCGCAATTATTCTTTCGGATAGTCATCGCCCAGCAGCTTTTTCTGCTCAGGGACAAACTCGGCTTTCAGCCGGTCCGCCACCGTTTCCGCACCGGCAATTCCGTCCGCTTTCTCGTCATACTCAACCGCTACAGCCTTCCAGGCTTTGACCAGGTTCCGCGCCACCTGAGAATAACTTTCTACCATGGGTATGGTGGGAATGGTATCCTGCTCTATCTGATTGCGAATTTGCTCAACCGATACTTTGTAAATATCGCCGACCCAGCCTTCGTCAAACACTTGTTCCAGATTGTTGAGAATATCTTTTCGTACCGGGAGCATGCCAAACTTTGAGCATTCTTCAGCCTGGTTTTCTTTGTTGGTAATGAATCGAGCGAGTTTGTATGCCAGCTCCGGATCGGGGCTGGTGCTTGGGATTCCCCACCACCATCCACCGGTGCTGATGCTTCGAGTGCCTTCAGTCCGAGGCGTTCCATCTTCATTCAGGTCAAACGAAACGGCTTTCGGCACGACACTCAGCCCCATATCGTCGGGATTCGGGAGATACGTCGGCATCCCGGGATCGTTTTCCCACCCATGGACATTGAAACAGTCTATCTGTTGAAAATACGCGAGATACACCTTGCCGTCCTTTACCCCATTGTACAGGTGCGTCCCCATCCATTCATCATTCCACATGCCTGGATTGTACAGGTTACTTTTGACAAATTGGTTCTCCCAGAGATAGGTCTGTACCATAGGCTCCGACGTCAGCTCCAGGACCTGCTGCTGGGTTGCTCCCATCTGGAGCGCCCGATCGACGAGAAACAAAGCCGTCCCCCCATAGAGAGCACCACGATGAGCCATGCGGGGCATTTTGACGCCATTATACTCTTCATTCGCCCAGACCCATCCGACCGAATACAGATCATAGAAGTCCCATTCCGACGGGTCGTTTTCGAGTTCATAATTTGAGGGAAGTCCGTATCCGTTTCTTTTCTTCAACTCCGCGTCAACCGCATCACGATAATCAGGAAATTTCTCGACTGCATCCGCAACCTTTGATTTCAAGTAGAACAAAACCCGAGTCTCAAGTTTTCGCGGAATGAAATATGGGTCACCGTCAAGATACCCCAATGCGCCGGCCAGCGGATGGTATTCGGCGAGATCGGCCATTACCTGTGCCGAGTCCCTGATATCAGTCAATCTCTTAATATATCCTTTCCCGGCGAGCACCCGTGTCTGTTCAAATGGGGTTTTTACCAGAAGGATCTCCGGAGCCCGATTTCCGGCTTCAAGTTTCAGCTCTCTTTCAATATCCCACTGGTTCTTAAAAGTAGCGACATTGATTTTGCAGTTGTTCTGCTGTTCGAATTCACGAATGATGTTGTCTCGGAAAAACCGTTGCTGTGCCGGCATCATTCGGATAAGTACAGTGTATTCATTCTTCTCACCACAACCGGCGATACCGATCGCAGCCACTCCGGCGAGAAGGACTGCCACGAAGCGATTCATTCTCATTGGGACCTCCTGGTTCCATAATGTTTTACGACTACGTCCACAATGCATTTGCTGTTCTCGACCAACATAGTATCGGAGTTGCAGATTTCCGGCAGTTCCGATCTTCGCGAATGACGCGACACCGATGTCCAGTTCTATACGCTCTCTCTGATCTTGCCTGATAACGTGGTATGCAGCAACGCCACTTCCTCCCCGCTGCGCCGCAATTTCTCGCTGAAGATTTCGAGAAAGTTGTATGCGATTTCGGGCATTTCCATCAACAACCGCTTTAAGGAACTTCTCTGTATGACAAAGACTTCGCAGTCTTCGTTAGCCACTGCCGAGGCGGAACGTGGAGCGTTATTGAACAGTCCGATTTCACCATAGGCCTCTCCGCGTCTGACAATTGAAAGAATTGTCTTCACCCCGTTTTTCTCTTTGACAATCTTGAGACTCCCGACTCTTACGATGTACAGGTGTTCCGAAATGTCACCTTCTTTGGAGATGGTTTCTCCTCGCCCATAAGAGACGAGAGTGCTGATCTCGGCCAGCCCCATTAGTTTTTCGGCCGAAACATTCCGAAACAGCATCGTCTTCTTAAAAAACAGTACCGTCTCCAGCAATTCGAATGTGTTCATCGTCGTTTGTTCCGCATCCGCTCCAGTCAGCGTCCGCGCAGCTTGAGCCAAGTACCGGTTTTCGTCATCTGTAAGCCGTTCCAGACGATCGCCGTTCTCTTCTACTGTTTCCCGGTATGAATCAGGATGTTCATAGAGCGCGAACAATGAACAGAGACAAGTCCACTTATTATCCGACCAGATAAAATGGCCAAGTCCTCTATCGCGTGCGTCCCCGTCAAATCGAAATTGAGAGCGCCCCACGCGAGCCAGCGCTTCCCACGACTGAAACACCAGCATCGATTTCACTAATGACCCAAGACGATTTGTGCCGTAACTCTCAATGATTTCCACGACATCCATTCTGCGTGACGAATCATTCAGGTCAAGATCTCGTCGGCCCCAGGAGACCTTGCCCCTCTTCTCGATAAGAGCAAACGTGTCCAAGGCCCACCCCGCGGCCCGAAGAATTCCTCGCCACACCGCATCATCGAGCACATCAACGGCTTCCCGCCCCCCGCATCGTTTCAGCTGTATACGTGCCGAACTCCAGACATAGGCGTCCAGATATCGCCCCTCGAGCTCGGAAACCATCCAGTTGGTCAGCAGACGCTCAATATCCCTGGTAATATATCGGCGCCGTACCTTTACATCGGAGCCGTCGAGAAGTACTCGAAGTGAATGGACAAGCTCGTACATCATGCGTCGAGATTGTACTCTCTGCAGATAGGACATTATCGACTCAATAACGGAATCGTCTTCTATTCGGCGGAGAGCCTTCCCGAGGACGGAAACGTGCTCTCTTGTCAACCCTTCGATTCGTTTGAACATTTCGATGCGAGAAGAAGGAGAGGAAGACCGCAAAATGGTATCTACCGATTTAGAGTATACCTGACGAGATGAAGAGTGCAGTTTCTCGAGTAGTATTTCCTCCCACCCCTGTGGTTTGAGTACGGAAACCAGGAACAGCCCCGCCGTACGCCGGTTTGGAGCCGAGTCTCTGAGCAGGGATCGTAAGAATGCCTCGACCGTTTCTCTGTCACTGTTTCCTCCCCATAGATACTGTGCGGCCTCTATTTGTACTCGAACATTCGGCTCAAACAGCATCGACCGCACTCTACCCCGTAAGCTCCATTTCCAACTGCAGTTCATCCCATTCAATGATCGAATCGTATTTGCCCGTATTCGCGGGTTCTTGTTCTCGAGCAGCCTTTCGCTGAAGTTTTTCGTCTCTATCCAGTAGAAATTTGTCAAAGAGCCGGCAATCATCTCGCGCACTTCCGCATCATCCTCGGCATCGTATATCTCAGTAATTGTACGAAATGCCTGCCGAGAGCCGATGTGGGCCAGGATTCTCACGGCCAGACCACGGAGATCCGGATCATCGAAATGAGAGTATTCCCTAACTAAAGATAATATTTTCTGGTCATAGTGACTACCTATTTGTGCCACGATTTCGCTGGGTTCCGAAGAGACCAGTTTTTCCGGCACAAGGCCCCTCAGATAGGTTGTTCGCACTTTGCCCACGATCACGTTCATTCCCACGGCGATGACCGCAACTACCAGGGGCAGCCAGACGGCTCCGTCCTCGAGAAAAATCAGAAGCAGGCCGGCCCCCAGTATTGCCGAAGGCTTGATCACGCCTTCAAGCATTGTCTTGGCCCGTCCACGTCGCTCTCGTGAAACCGAAGCAAAGAACATCTGGTAAATTGGTGAAAATGCATTTTCAAACACCACGTATCGGGCAAACTGCACGACAACGTACCCTGAAAACACAACCGTCATAGCGGCATCAGTGGTTTCCATTACAAAAAGCAGGATTCCACCCACCAACAGCGTTATCGGCAGAAATGCGAAGATCCTGGCGAAGCCAAGTCGTGCGATGATACCGGGCATTACTGTCAGTAGCCCCGCAACAGTTGTCACACCGTGTGCAAGATAGAAAGAGAACTGGAAAGAGGCGAGTGATTCGGGAGTAGGAAAGACCAGGTGGCATTTGTTCCAGAACAGGTAATCGAGCAGAAAGATTGCCACAAAAACCAGGAAATAGAGAATTGAGATTAGCCGAACCAGGTCGATTGATAAGACATCTTCGACATCACGAAACAGATTCCTCCCGCCCTTATCGGACTCGTCGGGGATCTGCTCGCGCGGAAGTAAACGATAGCGATACTGATAGGTAATCCGAAACGAAAGCAAGAACGCAACGAAATACGCCGAGGCCCATAATCCGATTATCATCTCGACTTCGACCGTCGTCAAAAGAAACCGCGCGATCGTGGCTCCGAGCAGCCCTCCCAGAAACCCCCATGCCGCGACTCGCGGAAAACTCTCCTTTGCTTCGTTTGTTCTGCATATGTCATTTGCCAGAGTCCAGAAGGTCAGAAATAGAACGGTCTTGGACAGATACGCAATGGGGTAGCCCAGGTAGAGCAGAACATGCCGCACAGATGGAAACAGCTCTGTCGAGACTCTGAATACCACGAGGTAGACGACAAGGAACAGTGAAGAGACAAGTAGAACCGTTGAGAGAAGGCGACCGCGGTTCACACGATCGATATTTCTAAAAAACAGGGCAGGCAACAGAAACAGGAGTACACTGTTAACCGCGTACAGTTTCCCCAGAACATCCGCTCCCAGTGCCCCGACCACCATTGAGAGAGCCGCCGTCTCTCCAACGACCGCTCCACCGAATATGAAAACGAGAAGGAAGGAGAGTAGCCGGAAAGAAAAGGTCAGTTCGCGCATGGCTGTAAAATACAAAAGGCGGATATCGGCAATGCACCGATCTCCGCCCTACTCTTTAGCAGATTGAATTCAAACTTAGAAGCTGTAAGTCACCGATATTCTCGTCCACAGATGGTGGTGGTTTCCGGTCACCAGGTTGGTGAAAGTGTAGGCAATATCCTCGGCCATTACGAAATCAAAACGGAGTCTGTTTTCGATATTGACGCCCCATCCCACACTCAGCAGATCTCCAGGCATCCCGGTCGCTTCAGGATTCTCCTGGTAGCTACTTCCCTTACCGTCGCTGGTGTAGAGGATGGTTTTGCGTCCTCCGGTACGGGCCACCAGCCAGTCCCACACGACGTTTCGCTCAATCCCGAAACTGACTCTTCCCCCAACCGACGTCAGATCGTCGGTTCGGTTGGCAAACAGCCCCTCTGCTCCGGCCCAGAAAAAACCACGATCGATATTGAGATTGATTCCAAGCCCCGCAGCTCCGCTTATCACCTGGACATCTTCAAGATTGAGAAAGCTTACGCCGACACGAGGGACGAAATCACCGTTAAGGTTGGTTAGAGCCGAGAACAATCGAGCATCAAAATCGAAGCTGACATTGCCGTCGGCCACGGTGCTTCTGATAGTATCCGCCGAATCAGGACGAAAGACCGACCCAATACCGCTAAGGTAGGAAACATTTGAGGAGACTTCGAGGTCGATAACCTTTGCAATCGGCCAGTTTATCCCAACGTTACCCTTGTAGAGCCGAGTCTCCGGATCGATAGTGGCGTTGTCACCGTCTCGTACTTTCTGAAAAGCCAGATATGTACCGACTCCAACCATTCCCCCGTTAGGAAATGCAAACCCCGTCATCACATCGACTTTACCCACAGGTGCAGCAAAATTGTACTCATACGTGGTATCCTCCCGAACCACCTCTTTAAAGGCGTCCGTTGTCGTATCAATGTAGTCAAGAAGAGGATCGTACCGATTGAAGGCCGCCCCTATTGAGAACAGGGGATACTGAGCACCGGCGTCAGTCGACTGGTTCAAAGAATACGAGAGAATAGCGCCAAAGAAAGGCCGAAGGGGATCACGGTTGTTCCGCTGAAGAGCCTCATAGTCTGTGTCCTCCGATTCCGGGTAATCGAGGCTGTCGACTTCCTGGTATACCCCCAAATCACCCATCAGCAGATTGGGATAGACATTCACGTTGGCCGGGTTCCGGAAGACGCTGATGTCGTCCATGAAAAAGCCCGAATTGTTTCCCATACTGATAACGCGCGAATAGGTCGCGTACCCGGCGGTGATCATACCCCCCAGAAATAAAACGGCTACGGCTCTCCGCAATTTCATACTGGACCCCTCCGTCGAATGAATAAGTACTAAGAGGGGCCTGATTACTCAGACCCCTATTGCATTCCACGCCTGTGGTTACCAATATACTACATTTATGTCATCACCGTGTCAGTTGGAAAATACAAACGGATACACAACCTCGGTGACATCGCCGGGTTTGTCGATTTTTTCGAACACCCAGCGCCGAACTTTGCTAACCACCTGCTTTTCGAACACGGAGTCGCCCATCGAAGAGCTGACAACTTCGCAGAAAATCACTTTTCCAAATTCATCGATAGCGAATTTAACCGTGACCTTTCCTTTTAATCCCGGTTTCTCACGCAACCGTCTGTTGTAAGCATAGCGCAGAGCAGCCAGATTCTGCATAACTACACGCATGATACTGGCCTTGCTTCGACCGCCGGTCAGCGCTCCCCCCTTAACAAACTCCGGCGCCTGAACTTTCAGCTCACCGCGTTTCTTAAGGTTGAGGTTACCACCACCGCCTCCCATTAGGCTGCCGAGAAGGTCGTCAACCCCCCCGGATCCTCCGCCGAACCCGCTTCCGTACCCGGCGCCGTACCCGATACCGGCTACGCCCTTACGTCCCGAGCCGCCGTCGCCGCCCGATTTCAGGCCGCCGACACCCGAGAGTATCGCATCTATCCCGGTCGCGTAGCCGCCCTTACCGAAGATATCCGCCGAAGCCACGGTTTTACCCTTCACTCTTCCGCTTATGATCCCGAGTACTCCCTTTCGGGTCACCCGCGCACGCGGATCACCGCCACCGCCGGTACGACCGCCGGCGCCCTTGCTCTTCGAAGGCTTCAGCTTCTTCTTTTCGGTCTTTATCTCGGGTTCTTTTTCCTTTTTCTCTTCTTTCTTCTGAAGCGTTTCAGGAAGGTCCTTCACAATCTTGGCCACACGTTCTTCAGGAATTTTTTCGAAGAAATCGGTAGCGACCTCTACGATATCCCGCGTACTCAGGTAGAGACCCAGTCCGATTGACAAGCCAAGACACAGCAACTGAAGCCACCCGATTCTCCGGTCTTTTTCCACCGAAAAAATATCACCGCGCCGTTTCAGCTCTCGTGCGTACTCTTCATCCGTAAGGACACGTCCCTCTTCTTCATCATCCTCGTCGTCCATACCCTGAGCAGCCCCCGCCGCTGCAAGTTTCACCAGCTCAACTTCGGCGCCGGCCTGGCCGAAATGCTGCTGGAGACGAGCCGCCTCATTTTCGTCGGCTTCCTGCCGAATACATACGGCTTTTTGCGATAGCGCCGCTTTCACCGTCTCGGGAGTGTTGCCGGACCATTGCGCAATGGCGGAAGCTACACTCTCAAGCCGGCGCGGGTCTACGCATCGCTTGATTAATACTTTGTATTTCACGATTAGCTTTCCCTTTCCATTACTGCGAAATTCATCTTGTTGTAGCCAACTTTTCCGCAGGTGTTCATGACCTTGAAAAGAACATCAAATTCGATATTCTTATCGACCTGAACAACGACTTTCCCCGCTACCTGATTCAGTGCGCCCATGCGCACCATCTCCTGTTCCTGTCGGTAGCACGAAGCCAGCTTCTCTTCGAGTTTCGCAATTGTCGGATCCGGTTCCTCCGGTGGAATCTTCCGCGCATCTTCCGTAGGCGTGACCGGCTGATTGTCCACAAGAATCATATCGTGGGTTACCGCCAATTGAAGATTCACCTCTTTGGGCTTCTTCTTGGATATGGAATTGGGAAGAACCAGATTATCGGAATTAGTGAGAACACTACCCTCCGCGGAGTACATCTTCAGAAGGAACACCAGAATGATGGTAAACATATCCATCATCGAGGTGATCATCAGTCCCTCACGCCGATTCTTTTTTGGGTATCTGCCGTGCTGCGCCATGTCAGCTCCTAAGTTTTGCTATTGAGATATTCGGGAAATCAGCAGAACGTGCCGCATCCATTATCTGCACGATCTTGTCGTACATAACCTGATTTTCCGCCGCCACGATGATGTCTTCCGAATCGTCGGCATCCTTGAACCGTTCTTTCACCTTCATCAGGCGATTCTTCAGTTCATCGTACACCGAAAGCTCCCGCACCGTGTAATCCGCCGGATTGGCTACAACAACCATTCTTCGCGGATTTGTTAAGGCGTAAACCGTGTCTCCGACACTCACTTTTTCCCGAGGACGACCATCGGGATCGGTGATAAGCTCACCGAATTTGTTGTATACCGCCTTTTTGATGTCCTTGAACTCCTGATCCGTTACGTACAGAAAAATGTCGTATCGCTCATAGATTTCAAGAGGTCGTCCGGTTTTCGGATGTTTCGGCGGCTCCTCCGATGTTGGATCATACTTTACGATATGCTCAGTCTGATCGTCCTTGGCAATATACTTGTGAAATTCCTGGTAGAACAGACTTGGAAGGAATCCACCCTTCGCACCTAACGTCACTGCCGAATCCGTCACAATAGCCGTCAGCAGCAGTTTTTCTTCTTCTTCCTGCTTTGGCGCTTTCTTCACGGCTTTTTGTGTTTGCGAGCCTCGATTCTCAGGGAGATTGATGTCGATAATAGCTATCTTGGCAAACTC
>CAZEMW010000085.1:1728-9049 GCA_964513105.1 uncultured Fibrobacterota bacterium | reverse complement strand
GTTTTCATTGGGGTTGTCCTGGTGGTCCGTGGCGCCATCGAAATCGTAAACGGCATTCGAACCGGTTCGAAGCTGCATAAGCTGTCGGGCAAAACGGTTGTTGGGGCACTCAGCGCAGTGTTGGGTGTTCTTCTGATCATTCTGCCGGAGATCGGGGCCGCGCTGTTCGGACTCGGGCTCCCCGCGCTCTTCTTTGTGGGAGGTATTCGGAAGATAGCCGAACCGTTCAGCACTGAAGTCGTGACTGATAAGTTTTCGGCGATGCTGGGTGTTATATCGGTGCTGCTGGGGATTGTACTCGTTCTCATGTGGCCGGTCGAGAGTTTTACGACTGTAGGTATCTTTGCCGGTTTGGAGATAATGTTGAATGGTTTGACCGTTTCTCTTATTGAGCGCGGGGCGGGCAGGTTGCGGAAAGAGCATGGAGCCGCACTACACCGGTGAGAAGAGTACCCCCTGAAGTACTTTTGCCGGCGTTTCTAACGGTAATCATTACCGCTGCACGTGGTGCGGACACCCTGGAAATAGTTCCGGGTATCGATTTACCGTTGACGGTTGCTACTGGGGCCGTGGGGGGAGGTATCGCATACATTCGAGCGGAACGGTATGTACCTGATGATTTTGAAGGAAAAACTTCTCTGATAAACCCGATAGACCGGCCTTTTGCCGGTCTGTATCGTCCCCGAGCGGCCGGAATCTCGGATTATACGCTTGCGGCAACGATTCTGACTTCGCCAATCTTCCTGGCGTTCACCCACAACAGGCCGAACCATGTTTTCGAGGAATTATTGCTGGTTTCCGAATCAATCGCCTTAACGAATATACAGCTTCAGCTCACGAAGACGGCGGTAAGCCGTCCCCGGCCCCTGATGTATTCCGATGATCTTCCCGAGAAACAACGATTTCGTGCGGACAATTATTTGTCGTTCTATTCCGGGCATGCGGCCATGGCGTTTAGTTTTGCCACAAGCACTACTCTGCTGGTGATGAACAGTGATGTCGACAATTTACTAAAAGCGGTAACCGCGGCCACAACCTTCAGCCTTGCCACGGTGACCGCCACGTTGCGGGTTGTTTCGGGCAAGCATTTTCCCACCGATGTTTTGTCCGGTGCCACATTAGGCGTGGCGACATCGATGATCGTAATGGAAGCACATAAAAGTGAGTCTCACCATCACGATGACCTTCCGCGCGGTTCCGTGGCAGTTTTTTCACTTAGACTGACGGTGCAGTAAAGAATTCCCCTGCTTGAGGGTTTGGGTAGGGAGAGGGCCGGGTGTGGGATAAACTCTGGACCTCACACCTCTCGGCCCCGGCGAGGGGTGAGGGAGACGATGAATGCTGTTGGGGATTTACGGGGGGGCAGGCAGAGTCATTATCTGCGAGGTATTTGCTTTTTCTGCGAAATACCGCGCCACGTGGAGGCCGGTCACGACGGCGCCTCGACGTACCACAAACCTCTCAACCGGCACTCCGCGCTCGGCGTCCACAAATAAGAAAAGCTACTTCTGAAAAACCCGTCACGCTTCTCGGCACAAAACAAACAAACCAGGCCTAATCCGAAATCCGCAACCCCCGATCCGAAATGAATTACTCGGATGTATATTTCAGCATCCGTCGATAGGTTGATGATTACGGCGGGATTTTGTACGATTTGGTATATAATAAGGAATGATTCGCGTATCCTTAATTGAGCCTCCCGGGATCCGAAAACAAACGGTTTTTATGAAAAGTTCATGGCGTAGTGCAGGTCTCGTTGCGCTGTTTTTGTTCTCCGTATCGCGTGCATCTACGGACAATGCCGCGCGCTCGTCCATTTTTTCCGAGGCGGAGAAACAGTGGTTGTCGGAGCATCCGGTGATCCGATTTGCACCCGACCCCAATTTTCCTCCCGTTGAATGGTTCGATACCCGGGGCAATTTCACTGGAATCGCTGCCGAATACATCGGGCTTATAAAGAAAAAGCTGGGAGTGCGGCTGGAGATCGTCCGATACGACTCGTGGGATGATGTCCTGGCCGGCGCGAAGGCTCGTGAGGTAGATATGCTTTCGGCCGCCGCGCAGACGCCGGGGCGCAGAAAGTATCTGTCTTTTACCGATCCGCACCTGGAGTTTCCAGGCGTGATTATCACACGCGAGGGGACCGGTGAAAAGCTTGATATCGCTCACCTTCGCGGGATGAGAGTCGCTGTTGTCTCCGGGTACGTCTGGCATGAGATGATTGCCGAAGAGTATCCCGATATTATCATCGATCCGGTACCCGACCTGCAGACCGGACTTCGCAAGGTCTCTTTCGGGATGGCTGATGCAATGATCGAGAACGTCGCGACCGCCACCTGGTGTATCGAGCGCGAGGCGATCACCAATCTCATGATTAGCGGGGAGACCCCGTATACGTCGCGCCTCTCATTTGCCTCACGCAACGACTGGCCGGAACTCAACGGGATTCTGCGGAAAGCACTCGCGTCGATCGACTCCGAAACCAAAGACGGGATTTACCGAAAATGGATCAGGCTCGATTCGGTTTCGGTACTGCGTCGTCCGGTATTCTGGATTAGTCTTCTGAGCGTGCTTGGAGCCGCACTTTTCGTCCTGCTTCTGGTGATGGGCTGGAATCGTGCGCTGCAGCGTAAGGTCGCCCATCGCACGGCCGAACTGAGGAATGCCCTCGGACGACTCAGCGAATCGGAGCACAAGTTCATAGAAATGGTGGAGAACGCGAACAGCATCATACTCTGCATGGATCGAAACGGCACGGTTACCTTTTTCAACCGATTCGCCGAGAACTTCTTCGGATTCAGCAAAGAGGAGATTATTGGAAGAAATGTCCTGGACACTATCGTTCCCAGGCGGACGGCAACCGGTGAAGACCTCACACAGCTCATAGGGAGAATTGTCGAAAATCCCCAGCAGTATGCTTCGAGCGAGAATGAGAATGTGCGCAAAGACGGATCCCGGGTCTGGGTGAGCTGGACCAACAAACCGACCTATAATCTCAACGGCGATTTCTCGGAGGTCCTCTGTGTCGGCAACGATATCACACCATTGAAACGCGCACAGGAGGATCTTCGGCGGGAACGCGATTTTTCTGAAGCCGTGTTTCAGACTGCCGGCGCACTGGTGCTGGTTCTTGATCGCGATGCAAATATTGTACGATTCAACAGCACCTGTGAGGAGATCTCCGGGTACCGGTTTGGCGATATTGACGGGAAATGTCTCTGGGACCTGGTGATTGCCGAAGAAGAGCGTGAGGGGGTGCGAAGTCGATTCGAAGAACTTGTCGACGGGAGATTCCCCAACCGCGGGGAGAACTGGTGGGTAAGTTGCGATGGGAAGCGTCGGCTGATTTCGTGGTACAATACGGCACTGTGTGCTCCCGCCTGCAGGGTGGAGCATGTTGTGGCCATTGGTATTGACATCACTGAAACACGTCAGGCCGAAAAGCGTGCCGATGAAGCGCTGGCGGAGGCGCAGAAACGGTACCGCTTTCTGTTTGAGGAGAGTCCGGCGGGAGCACTGATCATGCGAGGAGACGGAGTCATTTCAGATGTCAGCCGTTCACTTGCCGATGCGTTGGGGTACGCGCGCGAGGACGTGGTCGGTCGCACCGCGGCGGAATTCGTCATCGAAGAAGAGCGGGAGGAACAGGTGCGGCGACTTTCGCGGCGTTTCCAGGGCGGACAGACCGAACAGGCCGAGGTCAGGGTACGTGCGCGCGACGGGTCGGTGCGCACAATTCTCTTCTCGGCGGGTCAGGCTGTTCTTTACAAAGACGGAAGACCTGACTCGGTGCTGGTTGCAGGTGTTGAAATCACGGATCGCAAAACGGCCGAGGCCCTGGCAAAGCAGCGTGAGCAGGAGCTGATGCATGCGGACAAAATGGCCAGTCTGGGGATTTTGTCGTCGGGTGTGGCCCATGAGATCAACAATCCCAACAATTTCATCATTCTTAACGCGGACAACCTGCGTGATGTCTGGAAGGATGCCAACGTAATTCTGGACAAGGCGGCATCAAAATCCCCGTTTTCCCTGGCGGGCATTCCGTATCATGATATTCGCGACGAGGTGCCGCGTCTTATTGACGGCATAAGTGACGGAGCGAAGCGAATTCGCAATATCGTGGTCAATTTCAAGGACTTCGTACGGCCTCAGAGCGGCTCTATGGACCAACTGGTGTGTGTGAATCGCGTGATCGATGCCGCCACAATCATTGTCGCCAATCTCATCCGAAAATCGACCGATCACTTTGAAATCTCACTCGACCCGGATATCCGAAAAGTAAAAGGCAACATGCAGAAGATCGAACAGGTTGTCATTAATCTGCTCACCAATGCGTGCCAGGCGCTACCCGGGAGGGAATGCGGCATCCATATCTCGACCTCCGGGACCCGGAGCAGCGTGGTACTGGAAATTGTCGATGAGGGGAAGGGTATTGCCCCCGATGCTCTCTCTCATGTGTTTGATCCGTTTTTTACCACCAGGCGCGACAACGGCGGGACCGGGCTCGGTCTTGCTATTTCGTACAATATTGTAAAAGAACACTGCGGCGATATATCAGTCGCATCCGAACCGGGCACGGGTACACGCATAAAAATCGTGTTGCCCTGCGCAGTAGTTGGAGAAGGCGCATGACCACCGATCAATCCGGCTCTCCGGAACTACCGATCCTTTTTGTCGATGACGAGTCGCAGTTTCTTCAGAGCGCATCCTTTACCATGCGTTCGGCAGGCTACACTCATGTGGTCACCTGCGGGGACAGCCGACAGGCAATGGAGATGCTCGAGAAGCACGGCGCCTCGCTTGTCGTGCTCGACATGATGATGCCGCACATAACGGGAGAGGAACTTCTTTCCCTGATCAGGGAGCGGTATCCGCAGATACCGGTTGTCATGCTCACTGCGATAAACGAGGTAGAGACCGCGGTGGATTGCATGAAGTCGGGGGCATACGATTACCTGGTAAAGCCGGTGGACAAAACCCGTCTTGTGACAACCGTCAAGAATGCCCTTGCCGGCTCGGCGATTATGGCCGAAAACCGGGCGCTTCGGGAGAGTCTGCTGAACGACACGGTGCAGCATCCGGAGCATTTTGAGGAGATTGTGACGGGACACAGCGGAATGTTTGCCGTCTTCAGGTACATGGAGGCGGTTGGGCGAACAAGCCTTCCCGTTTTGATCACCGGCGAGACCGGATGCGGCAAGGAACTGGTGGCTCGCGCTTTTCATCGGGTGACCGGCCGAAGGGGGGAGTTCGTGGCGGTCAATGCCGCGGGGCTCGATGACGTGCTCTTTTCCGATGCGCTGTTCGGGCATGAAAAGGGCGCGTTTACCGGGGCGACCGGCAGGCGTGACGGAATGATTACCCGGGCGCAGGGGGGAACCGTTTTTCTTGATGAAATCGGGGATCCTCGAATGGAGTCCCAGGTTAAGCTTCTTCGGCTGATCGAAGAGAATTCGTACTATCCCGTCGGCGGGGACACCCCGCGGAATGCCGACGTGCGGATTGTCGCAGCCACCAATTGCGATCTAAGAGAGGCGCAGGAGCAAGGGCGCTTTCGAAAAGACCTGTTCTATCGACTTCAGAGTCATCACATAGAACTTCCTCCCCTGCGAGAGCGCAAGGGTGACGTCGCGCTTCTTGCTGATTTCTTCATGGAGCAGGCGACGCTGGAACTTGGTATCGATCCTCCTGCGGTTCCGCCTCAACTCTACAGTCTGCTCGACAGTTATCACTTCCCCGGAAACGTACGTGAACTAAGGGGAATGGTGGTAGATGCGGTCAGCCGACATGGGAAAGGGGTACTCTCGCTCGACGCATTCAAGGCCCATATCGAACGATCATCGAAAGACGAACAACGCAGCGATTCCTCCACCGGTTCGCCGTCCTCGGGTGTGATTTTCGGCAATACCCTTCCTACGCTGCGACAGATGGACGACATCCTGATCGAAGAAGCTCTTAGACGAAGCGGGGAGAACCAATCCATTGCCGCCCGCATGCTCGGCATCACCCGATCTGCCCTCAATAAGCGAATAAACTCACGCCGACCGTAGTTCCCGAGCGGCGCTTTGTGTTGAATATCTTCAACATAGTGTGAGGTTTCTCACACCCCTTTCGGCCGCGATCTACTCTTGCTGCCGGCAAAATCTGGCGATTCCAAGCGATTGAGGCCGATTTCTCCCTCCGGCACGGCGTATGCAATACCCCGGATCGGCAGGCTTGCCGGAGCACCGAAGGCCTGCAGTTGATCTTGAGCATTGATTTCTGAACTTTGATCTTCCGGCTCCGCCGGCCCGGGGTTTTATGTCGAGCAAAATGACAGTGTTTGGAGCAGGGCACAAAATTGCGGTGGCGACTTTACCGACGGTTACCTTCTGCGTAGCGGCGGCGTGGCGCTACGGGGAGGCTTTCCATTTCGGCGGCATGCCGGTTCCAATGCTCCTTGGTGCGGGCGTTGGGCTGATGGTTGTCGGGCTTACTGTGAACTTTGTAGCGGCTTTCTCGATGATGCGTGCATTCCGTCAAAAGCGTCTTCTGACAACAGGCATCTATTCCCTGAGCCGCAACCCAATGTATGCATCGTTTATTTTTTTGACCATTCCCGGCGCAAGCCTCGCGCTGAACTGCTGGGTTGTGCTTGGAATGAGTGTGGCTCTGTATATCGCTACATCACACTTTGTCATAGAGGAAGAGTGGTGGCTTGCGGAACGGTTTGGAACTAAATGGGAGCAATACGCACAAGACGTAGGAAGGATTTTCCCAAAGGTATGGTGATGGTGGAAACGAACAACGCAAATGCGGTGACCTACAATCTGCGAGACAATGCAGGCTGGACGACCAGTCTGGGGAGACTCGCGGATGAGTTCGTCGCCGAAGGTGTCCAACGGTGTGCACCGCTTATGAAGGCATACTACGACTGGGACCCAACTCTCGGTCGGGGCCCGGCCAATGTAGAGACAATGCTTGAAACGCTGACTTTTGGTGTGTTGTGGAACCTTTACTCGGAAGATTTCGAGGACTGGAAACTCGCCGAGAACGGTACCGTGACGCAAGCATCGGTCCCGGCCATGCCGGAGCAGGAATTGCTTCCCGCACTCGAGCGTCTCATTCGGGTACTCCGAAAGAAAGGTGAACTTGAGGAGGAAACGCGACGGATCGAACGATTCGTGCAATTCTTCTTTGCATCGGCACCTGCAGACGCGAAGAATTATACGGCGGCAACGGCCGGCTTCGCCGAATGGTTTACGATCAGGGCAAAGGAACTGCTGGGCGACGTTACCGAGGGTGTCGATGAGTTCCGCATGATAGCGGTCAATACCGATAC
>CAZEMW010000085.1:0-1718 GCA_964513105.1 uncultured Fibrobacterota bacterium | reverse complement strand
TAGCGGGCCGCTTGATGCCGCGCTCCGGGCCAGACACGAAGTCGAGTACCACCTGAACCTTCTTTCGGCAGTTGTACTCAACGGCGCCTGGCGTGCGGGGTATGACAAAAAGCGCAAAAAGCTTCTGGTGATTCCCGGCTGCATGCGTACCGACGGCGGACGGAATTGCCCGGGGCTGGAGACGGAGCTTGGACGGGTGTGCACGGACTGCACCCGGGAGTGTGCGGCAAACCGGGCCCGAAAAGCAGCCGAGCGCCATGGGATTTCGACGGTTATTCTCAAACATCAATCGGCGGCATTTTCAGAAGAACAGGCCGAGGCGATTCGTCGGCACGACTATGCGGTAATCGGCGTTGCCTGCGCCCTGAGCCTTCAGGCGGGTGGCTGGAAAGCGCAGAATGCGGGTATTCCGGCGCAATGCATTCCGCTTGACTATGCCGGATGCGCCCGACATTGGTCGAATGATTGCGACGTTGGTACGCAATTCGATTTGAAACTGCTTGATGCCGTTGCGAGTGGGAAAAATTTCGTATCGGGGTGGTGATTAGACTTTTTGTATGACAAATCCATACCTTGGCAAGCTCACTTCGGCACTTCGGCAAGCTCAGCACAACGCAAGCTCACTTCGACAAGCTCAGTGCATCGCATTGCATCGCAGTGCATTGCAGAACGGGGGTAATCGGCTTTGCAAAGCCCGAGGGGTTGAGTTCGATTACGAGCACGAGCACGATTACGAGCACGAGCACGAGCACGAGCACGAGCACGAGCACGAGCACGATTACGATTACGATTACGATTACGAGCACGAGTACGAGCACGAGTGCGAGCATGAGGTGTTCATGCGCGACTGTAAAATATGTCTCGGGCGATACTCAGTTATTGGTCTCGGTGGCCGGAAATGGCCGTTTTGCTGAGCGTTTCAGACCTGTCTTGAACAGCGCTAATTTTCGATCTTTGATAAGGAGGCAGAGAATGAATGCGGTGATTATTTCCTATTCACTGACCGGCAACAATGATGCCCTCGCGTCCGGCATAGCGCAGGACTTGCAGGCAAAGCATGTGCGAATCACGGAAGACAAACCGCGGAAGACGAGCAGAATCGTTATGGACGTGATCTTCAACAGAGTGCCTCGAACCCGTCCCATGGCGGAGGAGATCGCCAACGCCGACCTTGTCGTGTTTGTCGGGCCGGTCTGGATGGGGAAAGTGGCATCGCCCTTTCGTGCGTGTTTCGATGAGGTGAAAGGAAAGCTTGGAGACTATGCATACGTCTCAATAAGCGGTGGAACCCTGGGCCCGAATCCCAAACTTGCCGATGAATTGCTCATGCGGACCGGCAAGAAACCGGTCGCGGTGATCGATCTTCATATCGTCGATCTGTTACCGTCGGAGCCCAAGCCGACACTAAAGGCGACGTCATCATACCGTCTAAACAAGGTTGACTTGCAACGGTTAACCGACGCGGTTCGGGAAGAACTGCAGAAGTCGGCGGCGTGATTTTGCGAATTTGAGTTCTATCGCCGGGTTTGTTCGGGATATTGAGAAGCAGAATAGCGTCAGCTTGACGGTACGGGGGTATGCCGGAGAGTTGACGTGGGGAGGTGGGGGAGAGAGGGCTGGGTTGAAGATGAACTCCGGACCTCACCCCCATCCCCTCTCCGCCCCGGAGAGGGGGGTAATGGCACGTGAAAGGCCGTTGATGATTCCTGGAGTGCCGT